>NZ_CEEDMT010000003.1:0-268054 GCF_979256015.1 Frigoribacterium sp. AC759
GCCCCCGCGACGAGCGAAGCGACGTCGCCCCGTCCCCACCCCGCGGCCAGCGAAGCGAAGCCGCACCGCGACGAGCGAAGCGACGTCGCCCCCGAGCAACACGCACCTGGCGGCAAAGCACCCCCACCCCGCGCGGCCCCAGGCCGCACGTCGGCGGAGCCGACCAGACCGGCACGACGAAAAATCCCCCGCTTCATCGACTGATGAACACGGGGGACCCATTTTTCGTGCACCCCCTCGGACTTGAACCGAGAACCCACTGATTAAGAGTCAGTTGCTCTGCCAATTGAGCTAGAGGTGCGCGCCGCGGTATGCCCCGCAACGAGGACCAACATTAGCATGAGTTCTGACCCCACTTGAACACACGGGCGCCTCGCGCGCCTGCAGATCGGAGCATCATGGCCACGAGACTCGAGAAGGGCGCCCCGGCGCCGACCTTCACCCTGGACGACGAGAGCGGTTCGCCGGTCTCGCTGGCGGACTTCGCGGGGCAGAACGTCATCGTGTACTTCTACCCGGCGGCATCGACGCCCGGCTGCACGACCGAGGCGTGCGACTTCCGCGACAACATCAATTCGCTGAAGTCGGCCGGCTATCAGGTGCTCGGCGTGTCGAAGGACGCCCCGGAGGCGCTCCGCCGATTCAAGGACGAGCAGGGCTTGAACTTCCCGCTGCTGAGCGACCCCGAGCTCACGGTGCACGAGGCCTACGGCGCCTACGGCGAGAAGAACAGCTACGGACGCATCGTCACCGGCACCATCCGTTCGACGTTCGTCGTCGACGGAGAGGGCGCCGTCGTGCTGCCGCTCTACAACGTGAAGGCGACGGGGCACGTGGCGTCGCTGCGGAAGAAGCTCGCGCTCGACTGACCCCTCCCCCTGTCGCCGCCCCGCGCCTCCTGCACCGTCCGGTCAGTAGGTGCGGGGCGGCACGTCGTCGCGGCGGGACGTGGCCGCCACCACCGACGCGGTGAGCAGCAGCACGACGACGAGCACGGCCGGCACGATGAGCCAGAGGCCGATGGTCGGGTTGGCGAACGTGCCCTGCAGGCTGCCGACGCCGACCGCGATCTGCAGCACCTGCCACACGATGGCCGCACCGCGGATCCAGGCTCGACCACGGAAGGCGCCGACCACGATGGAGCCGATCCAGGCGGTCGCCATCAGGGTCAGCACGAGCACGGCGACGGCCGACGCGTACGACGACGGCGTCTCGACGACGAGTTCGACGAGCAGGTAGCCGGCGGCGGACGCCACGACGGCGAGCTCGCCGACGAGGAGCACGATCAGCAGCCACAGCAGGGCGGGGCGCCGCCGGTCGGCAGACGGATCTGTCGGCGTCGCCGGGTCGTTCTCAGCCGCTCCGCTCATGCGTCGCCCTCCACAAAATCCTTGATTTGGCCGTACCAGTATGCGACCATATTCGAGGTCGAAGTGACGTGCACACGGCCGTGCGCGCCTCCCGAATTCTTTCTCTTTCCCCCATCCGGAACCGGTGCTTCGTTGCGCCGGTTCAGCATTTAAAGGAGTACCCATCGATGGATTGGCGTGACAAGGCCGCCTGCCTGACCGCAGACCCGGAGCTGTTCTTCCCCGTGGGCAACACCGGCCCCGCCGTCGACCAGATCGACAAGGCGAAGACCGTCTGCGGCCGGTGCACCGTCACCGAGACGTGCCTGCAGTACGCGCTCGAGACCAGCCAGGACTCCGGCGTCTGGGGCGGCCTCAGCGAAGACGAGCGCCGCGCGCTCAAGCGCCGCGCCGCCCGCGCCCGCCGCGCCAGCTAGACGAACCCGTCGTCGGGTGGCCTCGGCCATCCGGACGGCGTGAGAGAGGCCGGCTCCCCCATGGGGAGTCGGCCTCTCTTCGTCGTCGCAGAAGGCGCTGACAGTCGCTCAGGGAGCGCTGACAGCCGATCAGGGCTGCGTGAGCCAGCGGAACGGGATCTCGATGGTGACCTCGGTGCCGCTGCCGACGAGCGTGTGCCAGTCGATGGTGCCCCCGAGCTCGCCCTGGATGAGAGTGCGGACGATCTGGGTGCCGAGCCCGGAGCCGACCTTGCCCTCGGGGAGACCCACGCCGTTGTCGCGCACCTTCACGGTCAACTGCTCGTCGTCGCGTTCGGCGACGATCTGCACCTCGCCGTCGCGACCGTCGAGACCGTGCTCGACGGCGTTCGTGACGAGCTCGGTCAGCGCCAGCGCCAGCGGGGTGGCGTACTCGCTCGGCAGGGCACCGAAACTGCCCACCAGCGCGGGTCGGACCGTCGTGTTGTGACTCGAGGCGACCTCGGCGATGAGCATCAGGACGCGATCGAAGACGGTGTCGAAGTCGACGTTCTGGCTCAGCCCCTCGGACAGCGTGTCGTGCACCACGGCGATGGAGGCCACCCGGCGCATGGCCTGGGTCAGAGCCTCGCGGGCGACATCGGTGTGCGTCCGGCGGGCCTGGATGCGGAGCAGCGACGCCACCGTCTGCAGGTTGTTCTTCACACGGTGGTGGATCTCACGGATCGTCGCGTCTTTGGTGATGAGCTCGCGCTCCTGGTGCCGCAGCTCCGTGACGTCGCGGCAGAGGACGATCGCGCCCATCCGGTCACCACGGTCGCGCAGCGGGATGGCCCTCAGCGAGACCGTCACGCCGCGCGCCTCGATGTCCGTCCGCCAGGGGGCGCGCCCGGTGACGACCAGAGGCAGCGACTCGTCGATGACGAGCTTGCCCTGCAGCAGGTTCGTGGTGACCTCCGCCAACGACTCGCCCTCGAGCTCGCCGTCGAAGCCCATCCGGTTGAAGGCCGACAGGCCGTTGGGACTCGCGAAGGTGACCGTGCCGTCGACGTCGAGCCGGAGCAGCCCGTCGGAGGCGCGGGGGGCGCCCCGACGAGGCCCGGTGGGCGCACCCAGGTCGGGGAAGTCGCCCGCGGCGATCATGGCGAAGAGGTCGTTGGCGCACTGGTTGAAGGTGAGCTCTTGACGACTCGGGGTGCGGGCCTCGCTGAGATTCGTGTGCCGTGTGATGACCGCGATCGGAGCCTCGGTCACGTCGGGGCGGCTGGCGCCGAGACGACGCAGCACGGGGACGGCCCGGACTCGGGTCGGGGTCTCCTCGTACCAGTCGGGGGCCGCCGAGTCGACGATGCGGGTCGACGAGAAGGCCGAGTCGATCTGCACCCGCCACTCGGGCCGGACCTCCTGCCCCACGAAGTCGCGGTAGAAGAGCGTCGCACTGCTCGACGGCCGCGCGTGGGCGACGGCCACGAAACTGCCGGTCTGGGTCGGCACCCACAGGACCATGTCCGCGAACGCCAGGTCGGCCAGCAGCTGCCAGTCGCCGACGAGCAGGTGCAGCCACTCGATGTCCGCTTCACTGGAGCGGCCCTGGGCGAGTACGAGATCACTGAGCGTCGACACCGCCCCAGTCTAAGTCGAGCCGCGATCACGGAAAATCGGTGCGACACGAGTTCTCCACAGATCGGCCTGTCCCTAGCAAATCAATACCGAATGTCATATGTTGTGTTCGTCCGAGCCGCTTTCACGAAAGTTCGAGCACCATGCCACGTTCCTCACCAGCCACCCCTCCGCCCCGCGTCGAGCCCGAGTCCGGGGGCGGCGACACGCCGACGGCGACGATCGCACCCGTGCGCCATCTCAGCGCCGTCGAGGGGTGCGGGGCACTCGCCGCAGTGTCGCCAGACTCCCTGTCGTCGAATGTCCGACCCATCACCGCCGAAGCCGCCGTCGAGGCGCTGGCCAGATCGGTGCTGGAGGTCATGGCGGGCGCCCGCGACATCGACCAGCTGGCGCGATGGGTCACCGCCGACGTCTTCGCCACGCTGCGCAACCGGGTCAGGGTCTCGACGCAGGCCCGACTGGCCCACGGCGTCCGCAGACATCGACCGATCCTGCGATTCGGGCGCGTCCACATCGCCGAGCCCTCCCCCGGCATCGTCGAGGCGGTCGTCGTCGTCCACGGTCGCGGCCGCAGCCGTGGCGTCGCCGTGCGACTCGAGACCGTCCGAGGTCGTTGGCGCGCCAGCGCCCTGCACATCCTCTGAGCGACAGAGCGACATCCGCCAGAGCGGACGAGAGAAGGAGGCGCACCCGCCTGAGCGGGTGCGCCTCCTTCTGCTGCTCGACCCGACGTCTAGTCGGAGGCCTTCTTGCCTGCGGCGCGGCGCTCGGCCCGGTTCACGGGCGCGGGCTCGTCGCCACCGGTCTTCTGACCGAAGGCGCCCTTGCCCGCCGCGGCCGGCGCCGGACCGCTCGCGGCGCGTGCCGCGGCGACCTCGGGGGCGGTCGTGCGCTCGGCGGTGTCCTGCTGTCGCTGGGCCCGCGCCGTCGCCGCCTTCTCGAGACGACCCTTCTGGTCGCGCACCTCGACCTCGCCGTCGATGTTCGGGGCCGAGTACTCGAGCGCGGGCGGGGCCTGCTCGTTGCCGAGACCCTTCGCGGCGATGACGGGGGCCTTCTGCGAGTCGACCTGCCCCTGCACCTCGACCTCGAGGTTGAACAGGAAGCCCACGGACTCCTCGCGGATCTGGCCCATCATGCTCTGGAAGAGCGCGTAGCCCTCGCGCTGGTACTCGACCAGCGGGTCGCGCTGCGCCATGGCACGCAGACCGATGCCGTCTTTCAGGTAGTCCATCTCGTACAGGTGGTCGCGCCATCTGCGGTCGATGACCGACAGGACGACACGACGCTCCAGTTCGCGCATCGCCGCCTCGCCGAGCGACTCCTCACGGGTCTTGTACGCCACCTTGGCGTCGGAGAGGATCTCCTGGCCGAGGAAGTCACGGGTGGCCTTGCCCTTCGAGCCGGCCTCCGTGATGACCTCGTCGATCGTGATCGAGATCGGGTACAGCGTGCGGAGCTCCGTCCACAGCGCGTCGAGGTCCCAGTCGTCGGGGCTGCCCTCGCCGGTGTGCTGGTCGATGACCTCGTTGACCACGTCGTCCAGGAACTTCGAGGCACGGTCCTGGAGGTCGTCTCCCTCGAGGATGTGCCGGCGGTCGCCGTAGATGGCCTCGCGCTGACGGTTGAGGACGTCGTCGTATTTGAGGACGTTCTTGCGGATCTCGGCGTTGCGCGACTCCACCTGCGACTGCGCCGACCGGATGGCGCGTCCGACGATCTTGTTCTCGATGGCGAGGTCGTCGGGCACATTGCCCCGGCCCATCAGCGACTCGGCGGCGCCCGAGTTGAACAGACGCATGAGGTCGTCGGTCAGCGACAGGTAGAAGCGGCTCTCTCCCGGGTCGCCCTGACGTCCGCTGCGCCCGCGCAGCTGGTTGTCGATGCGGCGGGACTCGTGGCGCTCCGTCCCGAGGACGTACAGCCCGCCGGCCTCGATCACCTTCGCGGCCTCTTCGGCCACGGCCTCTTTATGCGACGCGAAGACGGCGTCCCATGCGGCCTCGTACTCGTCGGGGGTGTCGACCGGGCTGAGACCCTTGGCGTTCATCTCCGCCACCGCGAGGAACTCCGCGTTGCCGCCGAGCATGATGTCGGTACCGCGACCGGCCATGTTGGTGGCCACGGTGACGGCCCCGGCCCGACCCGCCTGGGCGACGATCGCGGCTTCGCGGGCGTGGTTCTTGGCGTTCAGGACCTCGTGCTTGACGCCCTTCTTCGCGAGGAGACGAGAGAGGTACTCGCTCTTCTCGACGCTCGTTGTGCCGACCAGCACGGGCTGGTTCTTCGCGTGACGCTCGACGATGTCTTCGACGACCTGGTCGAACTTCGCCGTCTCGTTCTTGTAGACGAGGTCGGTCTGGTCGATGCGCTGCATCGGACGGTTCGTCGGGATGGGGACGACGCCGAGCTTGTAGGTGCTCATGAACTCGGCGGCCTCGGTCTCGGCCGTACCCGTCATGCCCGAGAGCTTCTTGTAGAGGCGGAAGTAGTTCTGCAGGGTGACCGTGGCGAGGGTCTGGTTCTCGGCCTTGACCTCGACCCCCTCCTTCGCCTCGATCGCCTGGTGGATGCCCTCGTTGTAGCGGCGCCCGCTCAGGATGCGACCGGTGTGCTCGTCGACGATCAGGACCTCGCCGTTGATGACGACGTAGTCCTTGTCGCGCTTGAACAGCGCGTCAGCCTTGATCGCGTTGTTGAGGAACGAGATGAGCGGCGTGTTGGCCGACTCGTACAGGTTGTCGATGCCGAGGTAGTCCTCGACCTTCTCGATGCCGGGCTCGAGCACGCCGACCGTGCGCTTCTTCTCGTCCACCTCGAAGTCGACACCCGACACGAGACGGCGGGCGATGGTCGCGAACTCGGCGAACCAGCGGTTCGCCTCGCCGCTGGCCGGACCGGAGATGATGAGCGGCGTCCGGGCCTCGTCGATGAGGATGGAGTCGACCTCGTCGACCACGGCGAAGAAGTGGCCGCGCTGGACCATGTCCTGCGACTGCCACGCCATGTTGTCGCGCAGGTAGTCGAAGCCGAACTCGTTGTTGGTGCCGTACGTGATGTCGGCCGCGTACTGCTCGCGACGCTGCGCCGGGGTCTGACCGGCGAGGATGCAGCCCGTGGTCATGCCGAGGGCACGGAACACCCGGCCCATCAGCTCGGACTGGTAGCTGGCGAGGAAGTCGTTGACGGTGATCACGTGCACGCCGCGCGAGGCGATCGCGTTCAGGTAGGCCGCGGTCGTCGCGACGAGGGTCTTGCCCTCACCGGTCTTCATCTCGGCGATGTTGCCCAGGTGCAGGGCGGCGCCGCCCATCAGCTGGACGTCGAAGTGCCGGAGGCCCAGCGTCCGCTTCGAGGCCTCGCGGACGGCGGCGAACGCCTCGGGCAGCAGATCGTCGAGCGACTCGCCGCCCGCGTAGCGCTCGCGCAGCTCGACGGTCTCGTTCTTCAACTCGTCGTCGGTGAGCGTGGTGAAGTCGTCTTCGAGTTCGTTGACGGCTTTGGCGTACGCCTTGAGCCTGCGGAGGGTACGGCCCTCGCCGACGCGAAGGACCTTCTCGAGAACGTTGGCCACCGGTTACTCCCTGTGTTTCGGTCGAGCACGCGAAGAGACCCGCGCACCCCGTGAGGCGGGCCCGAGGGCCTCGCCGGGATCGGCTCGACCCGCGGACGGACGAGCACAGAATGGTAACAAGACTAGCGGCCGCGGCCCTGGGAGCCGGCAAGGCGAGAGCCTCGTCGTCTCCGCAGAGCCGCGGCCGTGTCGGGGCCCGCTTCACGGGCCCCCGTGGGTCGGGTCAGCCGGCCAGACCCGCCCGGAGCGCCGTGGCGACCTCCTGCAGCTCGGGGGCCGACTGGTCGAGGCCGATGACGCCGTAGTCCCAGCCCTTCCGGCGGTAGACCACGCTCGGCCGATCGGTCTCGGAGTCGATGAAGAGATAGAAGTCGTGCCCGACGAGCTCCATGTAGTAGAGCGCGTCGTCGACCGTCATGGGCGTCGAGGCGAACACCTTCGAGCGGATGACGACGGGGCAGTAGTCCTCCTCCGCCTCGGCGGCCGCGGTCGCCGCGTCGTCGTCGGTGACGACCGCGACGGCGCCCGTGCGGACGGCGTCGAGGGTCTCGGCGGCGGCCGGCGTCACGCCGTGCGTGCTGAAGTCGGACGTCGCCGCCTCGTGCAGCGACGTGGGTCGGTGCTGACCCCGGTGCACCTTCTTGCGGTCTTTGGCCCGGCGGACCCGTTCGAGCAGACGCGCGATGGCGAGGTCGAACGCGACGTACTTGTCGCCGGCCGTCGACTCGGCGCGCACGAGCGGACCCGGTCCGATGAGGGTGAGCTCGACGCGGTCGTCTCCCGCCTGACCGCTCGACTTCTCGTGGTGCCTCGAGACCTTGATCTCGAGTGCCAGGGCTTTGGTGGCGAGTTGCGCCACCTTGTCGGCCTTGTCAGTGGCGTAGTCGCGGAAACGATCGGTGATCCCGACGTTTCGACCCGTGACGGAAATTTCCATGACGACCTCCTTTGGCTAAGACGTGCCGCCTGTCAGCCAGGCGAGTGTTCTTTCACGCCGTTTGCCCCACCGTAACCGTGACGGCCCCCGCCCGTCACCCCGTGTCCACCGAGTCGCCCGTTCTCCAGCGGATTCGAATGCCCTCTGTCGATCGGTCACAGCCGTCTCCCGGTGAGCGGCGTGGACGCCAGACAGGCGGCCCCGACGACGGTCGCCCCGTTCGTCACGAGCGCACGTTCCGCCTCGAGCAGCGTCGATCCGGTCGTGACGACGTCGTCCACGAGCAGCACGCGACGTCCTGTCAGATCGGCGGCAGCCCGGAGGCTGCCCAATCGATCGCGGTGCCGCTGCACCCGGTCGCGGTGCTTCTGCGAACCGCCCGCACCGACGACGGACTTCAGGAGGCGCGGTGCGAGGACCAGCCCCGCCTCGCGGGCGAGCAGACCCACGGGATCGAACCCGCGCCTCCTGAGGCCCGCCCTCGAGGCGGGCACGGCGACGAGCAGCGGCGGCGCACCCGGCGGGCAGGCCTCGGCGAGCGCCGCCCGCAGAGCGGGGGCCAGCCATCGCGCGAGCCGGAGCCTGCCCTGCTGCTTGAAGGCGATGACCGCGCGGCGCACCTCGAACTCGTAGTCGAGTCCCGACACCACCCGGAGCCCGGTGACGAGGGTGCGCGATCGGACCGCCGGCTCCAGTCGCACGCGGCAGTCGGTGCAGAGTTCGACGTCGGGCGCAGCGCACCCCGCGCAGGCCACCGGGGACACGACGGACAGGGCCTCGCGGAGGGCGGTTCGAGTCGTCATGCCCCCAGCGTGCCCGGCCCGCCGGCGGGGTCCGCGCCGCGACGGAAGTCGTCCACAGCAGGCGCGGACCTCGGCCCGCCGGGGAGGAGAGGCGCCGGGTCGGGATCAGCGCTGGGTGCCGAGCAGATCGGCTCGGACGCCGCTGTCCTGCCAGCTGCTGCCGCGGGGCTCGAGAACGGTCCCGTCGGAGGTGCGGACCTGCAGACGGGCCAGACCGTTGCCGCCGACGATCGTGTCGGGGTCCCCGGGCGGCCTGCCCCGCGAGGTGGCCGGTCCGCCGACCTCGGAGACGGTGACCTGCGGTTCGTCGCCCGCTCGGGTGAGGACGGCGACCGACGACTGATCGGCCCAGGTCGCATCGACGGGCACCCCCGTGGGGGCCGCCAGCTCGAGCGCCTCGCCGAGGGCCGTGGGGATGCCGTCCGCGTCTCGGACGACGGCGGCGACGAGGATCCGCGCGTCGCCGTCGTCGTCGAGGAGGGCGAGGACGCGGGTGCCGTCGCGCGAGACGCGGAGGGCGACCACGTCGGCGCCGCCCGGCAGCGACGAGACGACCCGGTGCGACACGCCGTCGGCGCCGATGGCGCGGAGACCCTCGGGGTCGCTCTCGGGGACGCTCCAGACGAAGCCCCGGTCGTCGAGGGTCGGCGGCACGAGACCGGGGCGCGCGTCGAGGAGGCGCGTGCTGCCGTCGGCCCTCGCGAGCACTGCCCCCTCCGGGGTCGCGACGGCGGCGGAGGACTGGTCTCCGGACAGCTCGACGGACGTCGCGCCGAGATCGGCCACGGCGGACGACAGCCCGTCGAGCTCGCTCACCGAGCTCCGCGACGCGAAGCCGAGGATCCCGTCGGCGACGACGAGGGGTCGCGCGTCGACGGTCGGATCTCTGAGGGGCGAGTCGGAGCCCAGGTCGGGCACCTCGAGCACCGTCGACTCGACGCTCAGCTCGACCCTGGTGATCGCCGCGACGCTGGAGAAGCTCGCCAGCAGCTGCGCCTGCATGCGGGCCCGGGCGTCCGCCCCGGCCCCGAGGGCGTCGGCCGTGAGGTCGACCCGTGCCGTGCCGTCCTCCACGGTGATGGCGGTGAGCGACAGCCTCGTGCCGTCGGGGAACGCCGAGACGACGGCGCCCTGCAGCCACGGCGACGGGCCGGAGAGCAGCGCGCTGGCGATGCGCGTGCCCGTGGAGGAGCGCGCCAGGAACCACCGTTCGTCGGGGACCAGGTAGGTCAAGGTCGGGTCGTAGAAGTAGACCGAATGGGCGCGGAAGACCGACTGGAAGGTCGCCGGGGTGAGCACGATCCCGTCGGGCGCGTCGCTGATGCGCCACTGGCCTTCCTCCTGCACGAACCGGTAGCCGAGCGTCGTCGGGACGGACGACGTCGCGGGGGCGTAGCGCCCGTCGTCGTCGACCGTCGCCGAGTCGACGAACGTGTAGTCGAGCTCGGTGTCCGAGACCCGGGTCGTGGTGCCCGTCCCCGGGCGGACGGTGACGCTCGCCCGAGGGTCCCAGCCGTCGGCGAACCCCGTCGAGAGGAACTGCCGCGCGACGGCGTAGTCGTTCTGCGGCCCCGTGCCCGCGGCGAGGAAGCCGTTGAGGAGCTGCTCCTGCGAACTGCCGACGGAGGGGCCGTTCGGCGTGTAGACGACGTCGCTGTCGACCACGTCGCTCGTGATGGGCTCGCCCTGCTGCACGGAGCCGCTGTCGGGGATGCCCGCGCAGCCGACGAGCACGGCGACGACCGAGGCGGCCACGGCGAGGGCCGCGGGGCGTCGGGAGATCCGACCGGTCATGAGAGTCCTTCCGGGCGGATGGGCAGGGGCCACGAGTCGACCGGCCGCCCGACGACGCGGGGCAGCGTCATGACGAAGCGGCTGCCCTCGCCGGGTCTCGACCACACGTCGATGCGCCCGCCGTGCAGCACGGCGTCCTCCAGGCTGATCGCCAGCCCGAGACCCGTGCCCCCGATCGTCCGACGGCGTGACGGGTCGGCCCGCCAGAAGCGGTCGAAGACGCGCTCGGCGTCGGCCTCGGTCATGCCCACCCCGTGATCGTGGACGGCGATCGCGACGGAGTCGGGGTCGGAGTCGACTTCGACGGTGATCGGGCGTCCCTCGCCGTGCTCGATCGCGTTGCCGAGCAGGTTGCGGAAGATGCGACGGACGCGACGGGCGTCGACCTCCGTCTCGAAGTAGCCGCCCCGGGCGACGATCTCGATCTCGCTGCCCGTCTCGGCCGCCAGGGGCTCGTACTCGGCGACGCCGTCCTCGACGAGTCGCACGAGGGTGATGCGCTCGAGCTCGAGCTCGACGGCTCCCGCGTCGAACCGGGAGATCTCGAGGAGGTCGGCGAGGAGCAGCTCGAAGCGGTCCACCTGGGTGTGCAGCAGCTCGGTGGTGCGCGCCGCCGACGGGCTGAAGCCCTCGCGCTGGTCGTAGAGCACGTCGCCGGCGAGGCGGATGGTGGTGAGCGGAGTCCGCAGCTCGTGCGACACGTCGCTGACGAAGCGCTGCTGCACCCTCGACAGCTCGGCGAGCTGCGAGATCTGCCTCTGCATGGCGTCGGCCATGCCGTTGAACGACCGCCCGAGCGTCGCCACGACGTCCTCGCCCTTCTCGGGGATGCGCTCCTCGAGATGACCGGCGGCGATCTTCTGGCTCGTCTCGGCCGCCACCCGCACGGGGGCGACGACGAGCCGGACGACGGCGTACGTGATGAGGGCGATCAGCGCGACGAGGGCGATCGAGCCGATGGCGAGGGTGCGCTGCATCAGGGCGAGGGTGGCCTCGGCGTCGCCGAGGTCGTACACGAGGTAGAGCTCGTACTGGCCCGCGGTGGGCACCTGCAGGGTCGAACCGACGGCGATGCCCGGCGCCGCGCCTCCTGAGGTCGACGCCAGCGACACCGACTGCAGGGCCAGCGACCCGGTGTCGGCGGCCACCTGGCGACGGAGGTCGGATGTGATGACGTCGGCAGGGAAGTCGGGGCTGGCGATGTTCTGGATGGTGCGGGCGGTGGTCTGACCCGGCGTGCGGAGGATGGCGATGCGGGTGCCGCCCGGGCTCGACGTCGAGCCGAGGATCGCGCTCTGGGCCTCGTTCTGCAACGAGTCGAGCTCGACCTGGTCGGCGTCTTCGGTGGCCGTCGCCGAGTCGAAGATGCTCTGCGCCAGCAGGGTCGCCCGCAGCGACTCGGACTGCACCTGGTCGCGACGCTGATCGAACAGGTTCGCGCCGATGCTGACCGAGATCGACGCCGCGATGATCGACGCGCCCACCCCCGCGAGCACCACGGTGAGGGCGACGGTGCGGAGCTCGAGCGACGAGCGCCAGACGTGGCTGAGCCGGCGACCCACGACGGCGAGCCGTCGGACCGTCGCCCCGGGGAGGGCCAGGCGCGGCGACGTCATCGCCCGGCTGCGCCCACGGGGACCCGGGGGCCCGTCGCGCCGGGTGAGCCCGCCGAGCTCGTGGAGCTCACGGGCGACCGCGACCCGTGCACGCCGTCACGCGCTCGAACCGGCCCGGTACCCCACGCCGCGCACGGTCGTGACGATGCGCGGGTTGTCGGGATCGTGCTCGACCTTGGCCCGGAGGCGCTGCACGTGGACGTTCACCAGACGCGTGTCGGCCTTGTAGTGGTAGCCCCAGACCTGCTCGAGCAGCATCTCGCGCGTGAACACTTGCTGGGGCTTCGACGCGAGTGCGAGCAGCAGCTCGAACTCGAGCGGCGTCAACGGGATCGCCGTCTCGCCGCGTCGCACCTCGTGCGCGGCGACGTCGACCCGCAGGTCGCCGACGGTGAGGACGTCGTTGGTTGGCTCGGTCGCCGGGCGCAGGCGGGTGCGGATGCGGGCGACGAGCTCTTTCGGGTTGAACGGCTTGACCACGTAGTCGTCGGCGCCGCTCTCGAGGCCCTTGACCACGTCGACCGTGTCGCCCTTCGCGGTCAGCATGATGATCGGGACGCCGCTCTCGGCGCGGATCGCGCGGCAGACCTCGAGGCCGTCCATGCCCGGCAGCATCAGGTCGAGCAGCACGAGGTCCGGGCTCGAGTTGTGGAAGGCGTCGAGCGCCGCGCTGCCGTCGCTGCAGAAGTGGGGCTCGAACTCGTCGGCCCGGAGGACGATGCCGATCATCTCGGCCAGAGCGGGGTCGTCGTCGACCACGAGGATGCGCGGGGTCATGGTCTCCGTCTTCGGGATGGGCCGCTCGGAAGGCGGCACGTCGGATCAGATTACTGCAGGAGGCGCGCATCGGCTGGCACCCTCGCCTCCGCTATGGAAACATGGCGGGAGACGCGAGGACGACCTCGGCGGTGGACGACCCGGGGGGACGAATGACCGATCCGAACGACTGGGCCGCCCCCGGCGGCGCCGACGACGGCCCTCGCTGGGGCGAACGCGTCGCCCCCGAATCCGCACCGCTCCCCCCGCGAGCCGACTGGACCCCTCCGGCCAAGCCCGGTCTCGTGCCGCTGCGCCCGCTCACCTTCGGCGAGATCCTCGGGGCGTCGTTCCAGGTCTTCCGACGCAACCCCCGGACGACGTTCGGCACGGCGCTGCTCGCCCAGGTCGTCGTCGCGATCGTCACGGCGGGGGCCGTCGGCGCCGCCACGTTCGCCGCCTTCGACCGGATCGAATCGGCCCGTCCCTCGGACCTCGAGACGGTGACCTCGGGCGCCGTCGCCCTCATCCTGCTCTCGGCGCTCGTCCCTGCCGCCCTGTCGCTCGTCGTGAGCTCGGTCCTCCAGGGGCTCTTCGTGCTCGAGACCTCGCGGCAGATCCGGGGCGAGCGTCTCCGGCTGGGCGGTCTGCTCGCCCTGGCCAGGGGGCGCATCGGCGCCCTGATCGGCTGGTCGGCCCTCGTCGCCCTGGCGACGATCGTCGCCCTGGCGGTCGTCGCCGCGATCGTCACCCTCGGCGTCGTCATCGGGACGGGCCCCAGCATCGGAATCGGCATCGGCGCCGGTCTGCTCGCGGGGCTCGGAGCCACGGCCCTCGGTGTCTGGCTCACGGTGCGGCTGTGCCTCGTGCCGAGCACGCTGATGCTCGAGCGCACCACGTTGCGCACCGCCGTGGCCCGATCGTGGTCGCTCGTGCGCGGCGACTTCTGGCGGACCTTCGGCATCGTCGCTCTCGTCTTCGTCATGATCCAGGTCGCCGCGCAGGTGGTCGCGACCCCGTTCTCGATCCTGTTCGCCCTGCTCGGCGGCACCCTCGCGCCCACGGGCGACACCCTCGACCCGACCTCGCTCGTCGTCACGGGCATCGGCTACCTGCTGACCATCCTCGTGACCTCCGTGGTGACGGCGATCGGCTCGGTCGTCCAGGCCGCCTCGGTCGGTCTCGTCTACGTCGACCGCCGCATGCGTCTCGAGGGCCTCGATCTCGAGCTGGCACGGAGCATGGACGAGCGCGCCTCCGACCCGACCGGCCTCGATCCGTTCCGCACCCCGAGCGACGTGCACGACCACGCGGGGGCGTCCCCTCGGTGATCACGACGACGGTGTCGGCCGCCGCCCCGCTGCTGCCCGAGCCGGACGACGCCCGACGCGCGCTGCTCCGCGAACTGACCGGTGCCGACTACGTCGCCGCCCGACCGACCTGGCTCGACCGCGCGGCGCAGTCCTTCTGGGACTGGATCGAGGGCATCCGGTTCGGCGGGGTCGACGGCGCACCGGCGGCCGGGCTCCTCATCGCCCTGATCGTCCTGGTGGGTGTCGTCGTCGTGGTCTTCGTCGTCTACGGCAGACCCCGGCTCGACCGCCGGTCGGCCTCTTCGGGTTCCGTGTTCGGCGTCGACGACGAGCGCGACGCCGACACCCTGCGCCGCGCGGCCCGGGCGGCCGCCGCCCGAGGCGATCACGCGACCGCGATCGCCGAGGCGTTCCGCGGTCTGACGCGCGCACTCGTCGATCGAGGGCTGATCGAGACGTCCCCCGGCACCACGGCGAACGGCGTGGGTGAGCGCGCCTCGGCGGTGTTCCCCGAGCACGAGCGGGCCTCCAGGGCCGCGGCCCGGGCCTTCGACGAGGTCCGCTATCTGGGTCGCACCGGCTCCGAAGACGACTACCGGGCCGTCGCCGAGCTCGACCGGATCCTGTCGAGCGAGCAGCCCCCTGCACGGTCTGCCGGCCGCGACACGGTACGGGCGGGCGCATGAGCGTCGTCACCCCCACGCTCGGGGCCCGACTGCGTTCGGCGCGGGTCTGGATCGCCCTGGCGGCGGTGGCCCTCGCGGGTGCGATCGTCGTCACCCTGCTCGGGGTCGGCGGCGGCACGGGCGGACGACCGCTCGGGCCCGAGAACGCCGCTCCGGCCGGGGCGAAGGCCGTCGTCGAGGTGCTCCGGGACGAGGGCGTCGGCGTGACGGTGACGACGTCGCTCGCCGACACCCTGTCGAGATCGACCGACCCGACACGCACCGCGATCGTCGTCGACGACGCCGACGGATTCGTCACCGACTCGCAGTGGGCCCGACTCGCCGGCACCGGGGCCTCGCTCGTGCTGCTCGCCCCCTCGCAGACCGCGCTCGACTCCATCGCGCCCGGGGTGACGGAGGCCGGTCCGTCCGACGACGACGTCGTGGCGCCCCGTTGCGACGTCGAGATCCTGTCGCGCGTCGACCGGGTCGACGCCGGCGGGGTCGCCTACGCGATCAACGACTCCGGCTCCCGCGACTCCGACACGGCCGCGTGCCTCCCGACCGATGCCGGCCTCGGCCTCGTCGAGCTCGCCGGGCCCGACTCGACGGTCACGGTCGTCGGCGCGACCACGGCGCTCACCAACGAGGAGGTCGGCTCGGACGACAACGCCGCCTACGCCCTCGCGCTGCTCGGCGGCTCGCCCGAGCTCGTCTGGTACCTGCCGAGTGCGACCGATCTGCCCGAGGGCGAGGGCACGCTCGCCACGCTCACCCCGTCGTGGGTCACCCCGGCGCTCGTCGTCCTGCTGCTGACCGGCGTCGCCGCCATGGTCTGGCGGGGCCGCCGCCTCGGCCCCCTCGTCGTCGAGCGGCTGCCGGTCACGGTGAAGGCCGCCGAGACCACCGAGGGGCGGGCACGGCTGTACGAGAGATCCGGCGACCGACGGCACGCCCTCGACCAGCTGCGCATCGGGACGCTGGGTCGCCTCGCACGCGTCACCGGGCTGGCCGCCGGCGCGTCGGTCGACGAGATCGTCGACCGGGTCGCACCGCTGGTCTCGGCCCCGCCGGCGGCGCTCCGCCACGTCCTCCTCGACGCCGACCCGGCCGACGACCGCGAGCTGCTCTCGCTCAGCGACGCGCTCCTCGATCTGGAGCGGGCCGTGCGGGCGGCGGTGGCTCCCTCGTGACCGGCGCCGCGCCTCCTCGGCTTCCCCCCGCGCCTCCCCCATCCGCAGACGACCACCACCACCCGGAGAAGAGCACGACATGACCTCAGACCTCCAGCAGACCTTCTCGCGAGTCCGCGTCGAAGTCGGCAAGGCCGTCGTCGCCCAGGACGGCGCCGTGACCGGTCTCATCGTCACGCTGCTCGCCCAGGGGCACGTGCTGCTCGAGGGCGTGCCCGGCGTCGCGAAGACCCTGCTCGTGCGCGCCCTCGGCCACTCGATGTCGCTCGACACCTCGCGCGTGCAGTTCACCCCCGATCTGATGCCCGGCGACATCACGGGCTCGCTCGTCTACGACGCGAAGGCCGGCGAGTTCGAGTTCCGACCGGGGCCCGTCTTCACGAACGTGCTCCTGGCGGACGAGATCAACCGGACGCCGCCGAAGACCCAGTCCGCGCTGCTGGAGGCGATGGAGGAGCGCCAGGTCTCGGTCGACGGGGTCAGCCGTCCCCTCCCGACCCCCTTCATCGTGGCGGCGACGATGAACCCGATCGAATACGAGGGCACGTACACGCTGCCCGAGGCGCAGCTCGACCGCTTCCTGATGAAGCTGACCCTCGATCTGCCCCCGCGCGACGCCGAGGTCGAGGTGCTCGGTCGACACGCGGCGGGCTTCTCGCCCCGCGACCTGCGGGCGGCGGGGGTCACGCCCGTCCTCAGCCCCGACGACCTCGCCCGGGCCCAGGCCGAGGTCGGCCGGGTCGGGGCCTCCCCCGACGTGCTCGCCTACATCGTCGACCTGGCCCGCGCGACCCGTGAGAGCCCTTCAGTCGTCGTCGGCGTGAGCCCGCGCGGCTCGACCGCACTGCTCGCGGCGGCGAAGGCCTGGGCCTGGCTGACGGGCTTCGACCGCATCACCCCCGACCACGTGCAGGCCATGGCGCTGCCGGTGCTCAGGCACCGGCTCAAGCTGCGCCCCGAGGCCGAGCTGGAGGGCGTCGACGCCGACAGCGTCGTCCGATCGGTCCTCCAGCAGGTCAGGGTGCCGATCTAGCCATGGCCGTCACCGGATGGTTCGTCGCGCTCGTCGCCCTCGGGGTCGTTCCCGTCATCGCGACGGAGAGCCCCTGGGCGCTCGTCGTCTGGCTCGTCGTCGTCGGCGCCCTGACCGGGCTCGACGTCGCCCTCGCGGGGTCGGCGCGAGCCCTGGGCCTCCATCGGGGGCTGCCCGGGCCGATCCGGCTGGGCGAGAGCACGACGGCCCGCCTGACGATCTCGAACGACGGACGTCGGACCATCCGCGGGCAGCTGCGCGACGCCTGGCAGCCCTCGGCGGGCGCCTCGCCGACCCGACGTCGTCTCCATCTCCGACCGGGGGCGGCCACGACGTTCACGACGACGCTGACCCCGTTCCGCCGCGGCGAGCGGCTCGCCGACTCCGTGACGCTCCGCACCGTCGGCCCCCTCCGGCTCGCGGGCCGCCAGGCGACTCACGCCGTGCCCGGCTCGGTGCAGGTGCTGCCGCGCTTCTCGTCGCGCAAGCACCTGCCGTCGAGGCTGGCCCGTCTCCGCGAGCTCGACGGTCGCACGAGCGTGATGATCCGCGGGCAGGGCACCGAGTTCGACAGTCTCCGCGAGTACGTGCGCGGCGACGACGTGCGGTCGATCGACTGGCGCGCGACGGCCCGGCGCGACGAGGCCGTCGTCCGCACCTGGCGACCCGAGCGCGACCGTCGGGTCGTCGTGATCGTCGACAGCGGCCGCACCTCCGCCGCCCGGATCGACGACGAGCCCCGCCTGGACACCGCGTTCGAGTCGGCGCTGCTGCTCGGCGCCCTGGCCTCCCGAGCGGGCGACCGGGTCGATCTCGTGGTCGTGGACCGCCGGGTCCGGGCCAGGGTGCAGGGCACCACCGGGCCCGCCCTGCTGTCGTCCATGGTGACCGCCATGGCGCCCCTCGACCCCGAACTGGTCGAGACCGACTGGGCCGCCCTGCCGGGCATCGTGCGATCGGTCACCACGCAGCGCGCGCTCGTCGTGATCGCGACGACGGTCGACAGTCCCGGCTCCGCGCGGGCGCTGCTCGCCGCCCTCCCCCAGCTGACCCGGCAGCACCTCGTCGTGGTGGCCTCCGTGGCCGATCCCGCGCTCGAGGCGCTGAGCGTCGATCGGAGCTCCCGCGACGCCGTCTACCACGCGGCCGCCGCCGAGCGCGCCCGCCTCGACGGCGCGAGAGTCCGGACGGCTCTGCTCCAGTCGGGCGCCGACGTCGTGATGGCCGCCCCGGCCGACCTGCCGCCCGCTCTGGCCGATCGGTACCTCGCCCTGAAGGCCGCGGGGCGGCTCTAGGCCGAGACGAGGCGGGTCGCGCCGGCCTCGAACTCGTCGAGGTCGCCGGTCTCGCCCGCCCGGTGGGCACGACCGCCCAGCACCCACTGGTAGGCCAGGAACGCCAGCAGGGCGATCGTCCCGATGCCGATCTTCACCGGCCAGGGCCAGGCCTGACGGGTCACGAACCCCTCGATGACCCCGGACACGAGCAGGGCGAGCACCAGCCCCACGGCGATCGTGATGAGGGCCCGACCGTCTTCGGCCAGCGCCTGACCCCTGGTGCGGGCGCCCGGGGCGACCCAGGACCAGAAGATCATGAGCCCGGCCGCGGCGGCGACGAAGATGCTGTAGAGCTCGAGCTGGCCGTGGGGGGCGATGTACAGGAAGAAGTAGTCGAGCCGACCCTGATCGGCCATGATGCCGGCCGAGACCCCCAGGTTCACGGCGTTGCCGAACACGACGTAGGGCACCCAGACGCCGGTGATGCCGAAGGCCACGCACTGGGCGGCGATGTAGGCGTTGTTCGTCCACACCTGCCCCGTGAACGAGGTGGAGGCGCTCTCGGAGTAGTACTGCACGAAGTCCTGCTCGGCGAACTGGCGCCGGAACTCCTCCGACCCGAACGACGCCAGGACGGCCGGGTTCTGCGCCGCCCAGACGGCGAACACGGTCGCCACGATCGCGGTCGCCAGCGCCACCGCGATCGACGCCCAGCGGACCCGGTAGAGGGCCGCGGGCAGCTGCGCCCAGAAGAAGGTCGGCAGCTGCCGGAGGACGTTCCGACCCGCGCCGGTGAATCGCAGCCGGGCACGCGACAGGGTCATCGACAGCCGGTCGGCGGCCGGCGAGTCGCCGGTGGCCGTCGTGAGCGCAGACAGCTCGCCGGCACCGGACTGGTACAGCGCGACGAGCCGGTCCGCCTCGTCGCCCGTGAGTCGCCGACGGCGCGCCAGACGGTCGAGCTCGGCCCAGTCGTGACCGTGGGCTGCGGCGTAGGCGTCGATGTCCATTCTGATTAGATACTAGGCATGCCTCGCCGCACGCCACCACGCGCCTCCCCGGTGGCCCTGCGCGCCGACCAGGTCGAGACGTTCACGGCGGGGGGCGACGAGCTCGTGACCGGCGAGGCCGTGGCCCTCGACCTCCGCCCCACGAGCATCGTCCTGCGGGGTGCGGGCGTGATCATCGACTACCTCGTGTACGCGACCTCGGTCGTCGGGCTGATCGTCCTGGTGGGGCTGCTGAACGAGGCGGGCGTGCTCGACGACGCGCTCTCGCAGGCCTTCGTGATCGGCTCCGTCGCCTTCGGCCTCATCATCGTCCCCGCCGTCGTCGAGACGGTGTCGCACGGTCGCTCGCTCGGGCGCCTGGTCGTCGGCGCCCGGATCGTCCGAGTCGACGGAGGCGCGATCGGCTTCCGGCACGCCCTCACGCGGTCGCTCGTCGGGCTGCTCGAGATCGTCCTCACGACGGGGGGGCTCGCGGTCGTGGTCGGCCTGCTCAACGGCTCGTCCCGGCGTCTCGGCGATCTGATGGCGGGCACGTACAGCCGCAACGAGAGACTGGCCAGAGACAGCCGCGTCATCGCGGCGATGCCGCCCGAGCTCGCCGGCTGGGCCTCGATCGCCGACGTCGCCCGGCTGCCCGAGGGCACGGCCCGACGGGTCGCCGCGTTCGTGCAGCAGGGCTCGCGCCTCACCCCGTCGAGTCGGCTCCGGGTCGCCGCCGAGCTCGCCGACGAGGTCCGGGCCCACGTCTCGCCGGTGCCCGACGTGGATCCCCGGCTCTGGTTGACCGCCGTCGCAGTGCTCCGACGCGATCGAGAATCGACCGCCCTCGCCCGCGAGGCCGCGACGCTGGCCCGTCTCGAACCGGCTCTCACCGGCACCGTCCCCGGGTTCCCCCGGCGCTGACCTACGAGCGGACGAGACGCGCGATGGCCGCCGAGGCCTCGCGGATGCGCTGATCGGCGATCTCGCCGCCCTCTCGAGCCGCCTCGGCCACGCAGTGCGCGAGATGGTCGTCGAGGAGCTGCAGGGCGACCGTCTCGAGCGCCTTGGTCGCCGCGCTGACCTGGGTCAGCACGTCGACGCAGTAGGTGTCGTCGTCGACCATCCGCTGGATGCCCCTGACCTGCCCCTCGGCGCGACGCAGGCGCTTGAGGATCTGCTCCTTGTCGCCGCTGTAGCCGACGTGGTGTGCCGGGCTGGCCGTCTCGTGGTCCGTCACCGCGCCTCCTCGTCCATCGATCACCGGGTGGGGCGAGCGGGCCGACGGGCCCGACGCACCCGACCGGCGGATACCCCCTGGGGGTACAGACTAACCGCGGATGAGGCGCAGCACGTCGTCGCGGACGCGGATCATCTCGGGCTCGGTGGCCGCCTCGGCGTTGAGACGCAGCAGCGGCTCGGTGTTCGAGGGGCGCACGTTGAACCACCAGAAGCCGCCCTCGTCGGACGCGCCGTTCACCGTGAGACCGTCGAGCTCGTCGAAGTCGCCGACCCCCGCGTAGGCGTCGACGATGCGCGCGTAGGCGGCGGGCACGTCGGTGACCGTCGAGTTGATCTCGCCGCTCGCCGAGTACGGCGTGTAGCGGTTCGTGAGCGTCGACAGCGGCTCGTCCTGCGAACCGAACTCGGCCAGCACGTGCATGGCGGCGAGCATGCCGTTGTCGGCACCCCAGAAGTCGCGGAAGTAGTAGTGCGCCGAGTGCTCGCCGCCGAAGATCGCGCCGGTCTCGCGCATCTCGTCTTTGATCAGCGAATGCCCCACCCGCGTGCGGACCGGCGTCGCGCCCGCCGCCTCGATGGCCTCGGGCACGGCCCGCGAGGTGATGAGGTTGTGGATGACGGCGATGTCGGCGTCGGGCTCGAGGGCCCGCACGCGCGCGATCTCGCGCACCGCGACGATGGCCGCCACAGCCGACGGGGTGACCGCGTCGCCGTTCTCGTCGACGACGAAGCAGCGGTCGGCGTCGCCGTCGAAGGCGAGCCCCAGGTCGGCGCCGTGCTCGACGACGGCCTTCTGCAGGTCGACGAGGTTCGCGGGCTCGAGCGGGTTCGCCTCGTGGTTGGGGAACGTGCCGTCGAGCTCGAAGTACATCGGCACGATCTCGATCGGCAGCTCGGCGAGCCCCGCGGCGGTGCCGAGCACGGCCGGGACGGTCAGCCCGCCCATGCCGTTGCCCGCGTCGACGACGACCTTGATCGGCCGGATGGTCGACAGGTCGACGAGTCGACGGAGGTACGCGGCGTAGTCGCCCAGCGCGTCGTACTCGCGGATCCCGCCCGGCTCGGCGACGGCCTCGATGCCGCCGTCGAGATACGAGGAGGCGCGGTCGCGGATCGACGCCAGCCCGGTGTCGAGACTGATGCCCTGGGCACCCGCACGGCTCATCTTGATGCCGTTGTAGCTGGCCGGGTTGTGGCTGGCCGTGAACATCGCGGCCGGAGCCGACAGCGAGCCCGAGGCGAAGTACGACTCGTCGGTCGAGCAGAGCCCGAGCGCGACGACGTCCGCGCCACGGGCGCGAGCCCCCCGGGCGAAGGCGGCGGTGAAGGCGGGCGAGGAGTCGCGCATGTCGTGGCCGACGACGAGCTCGGAGCCGGCGGCCTCGATCTCGTCGGCGAAGGCCGCACCGAAGGCCTCGACGACCTCTTCGGTCAGCTGGCTGCCGACGAGCCCCCTGACGTCGTAGGTCTTCACGAAGGCGGTGAGGTCGGGGCTCTCAGATGTCATTCCCCAAAACTACCCGGCGCAGGACCTCCCACCCCTGCGGAACCGACAACGTCGATGCGTGTCGCTCGCAGAGGTCGTACCCGTGGGGTTCGACGACGCCGCTCAGCGGGCCGACGACCACCATCTGGTCGGAGTACACGTATGTCAGGGTCGCCGCCGCCTCGCGGTGGCAGGTGACCTTGCTGCAGGGACGCGCGTTCATCGGACACGAGACTAGTGCGTACCGCCGGGGGCAGGTCCGCGCCGCGGGCTAGCATGACGGGATGGCCAGGCCACATCACGTCCGCGTCACCGATCGCTCGCGTCACCGCGACCGTCACGGCCGGGGGCTCCGTTCGTCCGCGGCCGGTCCGCATCTGCCGTTCCTCCGCACGCGGGTCGACCTGTTCGACGACATCGTCGCCTCGACCGCCGACTACCTGCGCGAGCTCTGGCCCGACGAGCTCGAGGGCGTGACCTTCGAGGTGGCCGGTCTGCCGGCCGAGCCCGATCGGACCCGCGTCGAGCGCTGGCTCGTCGACCGGCAGGCCCGCCGGGTCCTCCTGTACCGTCTGCCGATCGAACGACTTGCGCCGGCGCACGAGCACCGGTCCTCGCCCGACGGCGACTGGGACCACCGGGTGCTCGTCGAAGGCCACGTGTTCCGCGCCGTGGCCGAACTGCTCGGCAAGGACCCGTGGGAGCTCGCGCCCGACCGCTGGCGCGACCAGTGATCGGCCCCGCCCCGCGTCGATCTCAGGGGTAGACGGTGACCGGGGACGACGCCGGCAGCGGCGAGACGACCGGCCACGCCGCGACCGCTCCGTCCGCCGAGAAGCTCATGCCCGCACGGAGCCCGTCGGCGCCCGTCAGCAGCACCGACTGCCCCGCTGACACCTCGAGAGTCGCGCTGCCGGTCGCCGGCACCTCCACGACCCGGTCCTCGCCGTCGACGCTCACCGTCGCCGAGACGGCGTCGTCCGTCGGGTTCGCCAGGGTGAGACCCGCGCCCTCGCCCTCCGGCACCGACAGGAGGGTGCTGCCGGACAGGGCCGGCGCCGAGGCCGCCCATGACACGTCGACGGCGCCGTCGGCGGACAGCGCCGAGGTGCGGACGGCGCTCACGACCGGGACGTCCGACGTGATGGTCGCCGTGTAACGGCCGTCCGCCAGGCCGTCGATCGGCACGTCCGTCACGAGACCGGACTCGACTCGCGTGTCGAAGGACGTGCCGGTGCCGTCGTCCGAGGCGATGCGCACGGATACCAGCGCCGCCGAATCGCCCGGCGCGAAGAGACGCAGGGCGCTCTGCAGATCGCCGGCGGCCGGGTCCGCCAACGCCGCCTCGAGGGTCTCGCCCCCGCGGACGATGATCCCGGGGACGACCGAGGTCGTGCTGGGGGCCGCCGCCCCGCTGATGATGTCCACCCCGCCCGGATCGAGCGTCCGGACGATCGACTCCTGCATCGACGCGACGATCTGGCCGCCGCGGCTGGTGACGTGCACGACCGGGGAGAGGAGCCCCGTCGAGAAGCCGGAGAGCGGGATGACCCGCTGACTGCGCGGGCCCACCACGATGCCCTCGATGCCCGGGCCCTGGACGGGACCGTTCTCGGCGGAGATGTCGAGGTCGATCGTGGAGTTGACGTCGCTCGGGTTGACGAGGGTGATCAGCGAGACGCGACCGGTCTCGGTCGACCCGCCGACCAGCCACGTCGAACTGCTGGGCTCGGTGCACGGCGCACTGGCGAATCCGACGAGATCGTCGGAGGCGACCGCCTGGCTCTGCGCCGCCGCGACGAGGGGGACGTCGTCTCCTGCCAGAGGCGCGGTCACGAGCAGAGGGTCGGAGCTGCTGCCGTCCGCACCGGCGAGCGTCGTCGTCGATTCGTCGTCGTCGCTCGAGGACGTGACGACCTGCGCACTGTCGACGGCGCTGGCGGTCGTCGCCTGCTGCCCCTCGGCGTCGGAGAGCCTGAGCACGCTGCCGCCGCAGACCCGCTGCGGGTCGAGGGGCACGGGCGTGACGACCTGACCGGCCGGAGTCGCCTCGAGACTCGGCAGGGGCAGGACGGTGGCGGCAGTCACGACGGCCACGCCGACGGCGATGCCCACCACCCCCACGATGATGCGCCCGGTGGTCGAGGCGACGGATCGCTCAGTCATCTCTCTCCTCGTCGAAGGTGGTGGCGGGCTGCTCGGCCTCGGGTGTCCCGGCACGGCTGCGGCGACGACGCGGAGTCGTCGGAAGCGCCAGCAGGAGGGCCGAGCCGAGCACGAGGGCCCAGGTGACCAGGACGATCACGCCGAGCGGACCGCCGTCGGGGTGCGGCTCGCGCTGGTCGGTCGAGTCGATGTAGCGCCAGAGCAGACCGTTGCTGGTGTCGCCGACCGGCAGGAACGCCGCGTCGGCGTCGAGGGCCTCGCTCGATCGCTGGGCCAGAGCCGAGGAGTCCGGATCGTCGGCGCCCTCGGTCAGCAGCACGAAGCCGATGCCCTGGCGCGCGAGGTCGTCGGAGGGGTCGAATCCGCTCCGGCTCACCAGGTTGCCGGCGAGGACGGTGAGGTCGTCGGTGGTCGAGGTGAGACTCTGCGCCGTCGAGTCGAGGGACGACTGGTCGTCGAGGGTGGACCCCTGCCCGTGCTCGAGCGAGACCGCCAGCGAGCCGTCGGGCTGCGGCGTCAGCACCAGGGTTCCGATCTCGGGTGACGCCTCGGCTTCCGCCGTCACGTAGGCGGACAGGATCCGCCCGGTGCTCGAGCGGATGTCCGCCGCGCCCGAGAGCGAGCCGATCACCACGGGAACGGCCGCGGCGACCGCGAACACCGCGACGACGACACCCGACGCGGGTGCGATCCGGGGCAGTCGATCGAGCGTGACCGAGGCCGCGCCGATCAGACCGAGCAGGTAGAGGCTGAGCGCCCCTCCGGCCCAGATCGTCGTGCTCTCGCTGCCGACGCCGATGATCGACAGCTGCGTCGCCGCCACGGCCGTGAGGTAGCCGGCCAGCGCGATGACGAGCGCGGGCACGGCACGGGTGCGCGAGCCGACGAAGGGCGAGGCGAGCGCGAGGAGCGCGAGGGGCACGAGACCCACTGCCACGATGATCGCGAGCGTCCCGCCCTGGACGCCCGACCCACCGAGGAGGGCGGTCCATCCGTTCAGACCTGTCTCGGGAGAGCCGAGCAGGAGCTGGAGGGGCGACGCGGGATCCGTCCGGGTGGGGACTCCGGGGTCGGCGAGGAGGGCCCACCACGTGCCGCGCATCGTCTGGACGATCGCCAGCGGGGCGAACAGCACCACGGCCGGCAGGGGGATCGCCAGCATGCGGTGGATCCCCCTCGGCCGGGTCGCGAGCGATCCGATCCAGAGGAGGAGCAGCGCCGGCAGGAGGACGGGTGCACCGGCCGCGACGAGCGCGAAGAGCAGCGACGCGGCCGCCCCCGAGGCCCAGGAGCGCGCTGCTCCGATGAGCGCCCAGATGAAGAACGGCAGCGCCATGTGCGCGACGACCGCTCCGAGGTGCCCGGTCTGGAGTGACGAGAACAGGGGCGACGACACGGCGTAGAGCGCGGCCGCGACGGCGGGGACCCACGAACGCGTCGTGATTCGCCGGGCGACGAAGAAGGTGCCGATCGCGGAGACGGGCGCAGCGACGAGGTAGACGGCGAGCACCGACGTCGACGGAGACCAGAAGGTGGCCGTCCCGAGGAGCGCCACGACGAGGGCGAACGGGTCGGACGGACCGACGAAGCCGGCGCCGATCTCGCGCCAGCCCCAGCCGACGGACTTCCAGAGCTCTCCGACGGTGGTGCTCAGCGGCAGGAGTCCGCCGCCGGTCATCGCGGGCTCGCGCACCAGCCGGAGGAACGCGACCACGCTGACGACGGCCGTGGCGACGACGACCCACAGTCCGCCCGATCCGATGAAGCTGGCCCTCGGGTCGGCGGAGTCCTCGCCCCGGGCGACCAGGGCGTCGCGCTCGTTCACCCGACGCTCGCGCACCTGGTTGTAGCTGGCCCGCAGGGGTTCGACGGCCGACCACGACACCGTCCTGGTCCGGTGCAGCGCCCGGCGTGCGGCGGGCACGCGCCCTCCCCCGAAGGCCACGCGCAGAGCGGTCGAGAACTCGCCGAGGACCGCACCGGGGTTCTTGGTGAGGAGGTGCCAGACGCTGCGGACGACGGCCAACGGGACGAGGCTGAGCCAGTGCAGGGGCAGTGCGGCGAGAGGTGCGTAGACGAGGCGTCGGTGGAGCTGCGCCGCCCGACGCAGCCGGGCCCGACGAGCCTGCCCGCCGTGCGACTGCCCGAAGTCCTCCGGATTGCCCGCGCTGCTGACGTGCGCGGCGGGGACGGCGATCACCCGGTGTCCGGCGAGTCTGGCGCGCACCGAGAAGTCGAGCGACGCGTCGACGTGCGGCAGACCCGGGTCGAACCCGCCGAGAGCGTCCCAGACGCTCCGCCGCACGAGCATGCCGCCCCCGGCGACGCCGAGGACGTCGTCGTGGAAGTCGTGCTGCCCCTGATCGAGCTCGTTCTCGACGAGCGGCATCGACGCCCCGTAGCGCGTCATGGTCTCGCCGAACTCGGCGATCGTGCCCGGCTCGTCCCAGCGCATCAGCTTCGGACCGGCGACCGCCACGGAGGGAGCCACCTCGACCGTCGCCATCAGACGCTCGAGCGCGTCGTGCTCCGGCGCGTTGTCGTGCCCGAGGAACCACAGCCATTCGTCGTGGGTGTCGTGCGGGGCGTCCGACGTCGGGCCCGACACGCGGACGCCGTGAGCGAGGGCCTCGCCGAACGTCCGGGCCGCGGGGACGCTGGTCAGCTGGGCGGCGCCGCTCAATGACAGGCGGCCCGCCGCCGAGTCCGGTCCACCGGTGTCGACGACCACGAGGGCCTCGGGCGGTCGCGTCTGACGCGACAGACCCTCGAGGGTTCGGTCGAGGTAGGTCGCCCCACCGGGGGCGACGAGGATCGCTGTGACTCTCGGCTGCATGACCTGTGCAGCCTAGGTCGAGCCTCGCACCTCCGTCGACCGGCGCGCCGGTCCCGGCGCACCTGTGAACCACCCATGACCGGGTACGACGACGGCGTGCCGCCCGTTCGGGGAGCACGCCGTGATGTCGAGGAGGCGCGGGTCAGGCCTGCTTGCGGAGCTTCCGCCGTTCGCGCTCCGACAGACCACCCCAGATGCCGAAGCGCTCGTCGTTCTGGAGGGCGTACTCGAGGCACTGGGCCTTGACGTCGCACGAGGCGCAGATCTTCTTGGCGTCGCGGGTGCTTCCGCCCTTCTCGGGGAAGAACGCCTCGGGATCGGTCTGCGCGCAGAGCGAGTCGGCCTGCCAGGCGAGCTGGTTCTCTTCGTCGTCGACCTGGTTCTTGCGCACGCCGGGGACGCCGAGCAGGACCGGGTCGACGTGCCAGTCGTCGGGTACTCCGACACGGGTGTCGTTCATCGTCACAGCACATCTCCCCTCGTCGTCGTCGCCCCCTGAACGGCTGCGATGGGGTCAATTACACCGGTGTAATTCGGCCACGTCAAGTCAGGGCCCAATAAACCCTGAACCCCTCATCGAGGGTCAAGCGGGCCCCGGCGTGTCGGGGTACGGTTCGGCTCGTCGAGCCGGCTCAGGCGCGCGGGGCGGCGGCCCAGGCGCTCGAGACCATGTCGAGCAGACTGTGTCGCATCGTCCAGTCGAGGTCGCGGGCCGCGAGTGCGCCGTCGGCGACGATGCGATCCGGATCGCCTGCGCGCCGAGGGGCGACCTCGGGCGTGAAGTCGATGCCGGTGCCCTCGCGCATGGCGTCCATGATCTCCCGGACCGACACCCCGCCTCCCGAACCGAGGTTGTAGGCGGGCTCGACCGGCTCGCCCGCGTCGAGGCGTCGAGCGGCGGCCACGTGCGACACGGCGAGGTCGGCGACGTGCACGTAATCGCGCACGCAGGTGCCGTCGGGCGTGGCGTAGTCGTCGCCGTTGATGCGCGGCGTGCGACCCGCGGCGAGCGCGTCGAACACGAGGGGGAAGAGATTGTGCGGGCTGGCGTCGTACAGCTCGGGGTGTCCGGAGCCGACCACGTTGAAGTAGCGGAGGCTCGTGTGACGGAGTCCGGTCGCCACCGCCTGGTCGCGCAGCAGCCACTCGCCGATCAGCTTGCTCTCGCCGTACGGCGAGGCGGGGGCCTTGGGGGTGTCCTCCGTGACGAGCTCGGTGGGCGGGGTGCCGTAGACGGCGGCGCTCGACGAGAACACGATGCGATCGACGCCGTTCCCGGTCATCGCCTCGAGCAGGCGCTGCGTGCCCGTCACGTTCTGGTCGTAGGTGTGCAGCGGACGCTGGACGGACACACCGGCGTACTTGTAGCCCGCGACGTGGACGACGCCGGTGACGCCGTGGCGGGCGATCGTCTCGGAGACGAGGTCGCCATCGAGGATCGACCCCCGGACGAACGGCACCCCCTCGGGCACGAACGACTCGATGCCCGACGAGAGGTCGTCGAGCACGACCGCGTCGATCCCCGCCGACCGGAACTCGCGGACGACATGGGATCCGATGTAGCCGGCGCCGCCGGTGACCAACCAAGACATGGGGCAACTCTAGTCAGCGACGGGGGCGCCGCCGCGGCGGCTCGCTCGCACCGAGGAGGCGCGGGTCGACGGCTCAGGCGGGGGTCGCCACGTAGAGGGTCCCTCCCCCGGTGACGGCCAGCCGGACCTCGTCGGGTGTGACGAACGCGGACTCGCCGGTCGCGAGGCGGATGCTGCCGTCCTGACCCTTCACCTGCACCTCGCCCTCGGTGACGAGCATGATGCTCGGTCCGCCGATCTGCACGACCGCGCCCGCGCCTCCGGCGTCCACCCGGAGGAGGGCGAAGCCGACGCCCGTCGGGTCGAACCGCTCGACCCCGCGCGCGGTCTCGACCGGACGGAGGTACGGGACCGGCAGCGGGTCGAAGTCGAGCACCTCGAGCAGCTCGGGGACGTCGACGTGCTTCGGGGTGAGGCCGCCGCGGAGGACGTTGTCGGACGGCGCCATCAGCTCGACCCCGAGACCCCCGAGGTACGCGTGCACGTTGCCCGCCGGGAGGAAGAGCGCCTCGCCACGGGAGAGGGTCACGTGGTTGAGGAGCAGCGAGACGACGACGCCGGGATCGCCGGGGTAGCGACCGGAGAGGTCGGCGACGGTCGCGATCGAGGGCGACGGGTCGGCCACGCCCTGCGCGAGCTCGGAGACGTCCGCGACGATCCGAGCAGAGTCGTCGGAGCCGTCGAACAGCCGCGTCAGAGTCGTCTCGAGCGACGTCTCGATCATGCCGCGGAGCGTCGACAGCCGGCCGGTGCCGCCGTCGAGGGCATCGACGTCGGCGACGGTCTCGGCCAGGGTGCGGAAGCCGCAGAGCGCCTCGAACGCGTCGCTGAGAGCGACGATGATCTCGGGCTTCGGGAACGGGTCCTTGTAGTTGCGCGACGGCGAGTCGAGGGGCACGCCCGCCTCGTTCTCGGCGGCGAAGCCGGCCCTCGCCTGCTCGGGGGTCGGGTGCGCCTGGATCGACAACGGGGAATCGGCGGCGAGGACCTTCAGGAGGAACGGCAGCTCGGACCGGCCACGGCCGAGGGCGCGATCCGGCTCGGCGGCGAACCAGTCGGCCAGCGTGTCGGCCCCGCCCACGACGGCCGGGTTGACGACGACGCTCGGCGAGCCGGCGTGGGCCCCCAGCCACAGCTCCGCCTCGGGTCGCCCGGACGGTCGGCGCCCGAGCAGCGTCGAGATCGCGGTGGTCGAGCCCCATGCGTAGTCGCGGGGCGTGTTGGTGATGGCCAGGAACATGCTCTACCTGCTTGTCGAGTGGAGGGCTTGGGGCCCCTCTACAAAGACATCGGGGCCTCAACCGGGAGGCGTTGGCCAAAACTACCAAGTCCGTTGCCGCGCGCGGGCGGCGTGCCTAGGCTCGCCGGGTCCCGGCGGCCAGGCCGCGCAGGGCCCCGACACAGAGCAATGGAGCACGGATGTCATCGACGACCCTCACCTCGTTCAGCACGCTGGCCAGCGACTTCTTCGGATTCGAAGACCAGCTCTCGGATCGCGAGAAGGGCGTGCTGTCCGAGCTGCGCTCGTATCTCGAGACCGAGGTCAAGCCGATCGTCAACCGGCACTGGGCCGACGCGACCTTCCCGCACGAGGTCGTCAAGGGCCTGGCGGGTCTCGGCCTGTTCGGCATGCCGTGGGACGAGACCCGGCCGTTCGAGAACTCCGCCGTGTTCCGCGGCTGGGTCGCCCTCGAGCTCGCCCGGGTCGACGCCTCCGTCGCGACCTTCTGCGGGGTGCAGAACGGGTTGGCCATGGGATCGATCAGCGTCGGCGGATCACCCGAGCAACGTGCCGAGTGGCTGCCGAAGATGGCCAGCGGCGAGGTCGTGGGCGCGTTCGGGCTGACCGAGCCCCTCTCGGGCAGCGACTCGGCGCAGGGCCTGCGCACCGTCGCCACCCGCGACGGCGACGACTGGGTCCTCAACGGGTCGAAGCGCTGGATCGGCAACGCGACCTTCAGCGACATCACGATCATCTGGGCGAAAAGCGCGGAGGACGGCCAGGTGAAGGGCTTCATCGTCCCGACCTCGACGCCGGGGTACTCGGCCACCAAGATCGAGGACAAGCAGAGCCTCCGCATCGTCCAGAACGCCGACATCACCCTCACCGACGTGCGCGTCCCCGACCGCCTGCGCCTCCAGCAGGCGACGTCGTTCCGCGACACCGCTGCCGTCCTCCGCCTCACCCGCGCCGACGTGGCCTGGGCCGCCGTCGGCAACTCGATCGGCGCCTACGAGGCGGCGCTCGCCTACGCCAACGAGCGCGTCCAGTTCGGCAAGCCGATCGCCAAGCACCAGCTCGTCCAGGATCTGCTGGTCAAGAGCATCGGCAACATCACCGCCTCGATCGCCCTGGTGGCGCGCTGCTCGCAGATGCTCGACGAGGGGGTCCAGCGCGACGAGCACGCGTCGCTCGCCAAGGCGTTCACGACGGCGAGGATGCGCGAGACCGTCGGTTACGCGCGGGAGGTGCTCGGGGGCAACGGCATCGTGCTCGACTACGACGTCGCCCGGTTCTTCGCGGACGCCGAGGCCCTCTACAGCTACGAGGGCACGCGCGAGATGAACACGCTGATCGTCGGTCGGGCGATCACCGGCCAGGCGGCCTTCGTCTGACCCCGCTCCTCCACAGGTCCACGACGGGCCGCCCCGGCCGGGGCGGCCCGTCGTCTAGCCTGGTGCCCATGACGTCGACGACCACCTCCCCGCCCGCGGTCCTGGCACCGCGTCGACAGGGCACGGTCTTCGCGACGCTGGCGTTCCTCGTCCTGTTCGGCGGCGACGTGCTCCGCAACGGCACCTCCTTCTGGGGCTGGGGCGTCGCCTGCGGGGCGATGGTCGTCGCCTCCGCGGTCGTCGTCGCCCGCAACCGGCCCGACCCCCGGCGGCTCCCCCGGCTGCTCGTGCTCTTCACGATCTGGGCGGTCGTCTCGATCACCTGGTCGCAGTACCCCGGCGCGTCGGCGCTCGGCATCGTCGCGACCCTGGCCACCATGCTCGGCGCCCTGGCGGTCGCCTGGTCGCTCCCCTGGCCGCTCATCGTCGCGGCGCTCGGTCGGGCCCTCCGCATCCACGTCGGTCTGTCGCTGCTCTTCGAGCTGATCGTCGCGACCCTCGTCCGACGCCCAGTCTGCCCCGTCTACCTCGACTGCACCGGCGGGGTGCCCGACGCCTTCTTCTGGTCGCGCGACGTGCTGCTCGAGGGCGGTCGCATCCAGGGGCTGCAGGGCAACAGCAACATCCTGGGCATCCTGGCCCTCCTGGCGCTCGTCGTCACCGCGTCGCAGTGGTCGGCCCGCACCATCAGCTCGCGTGCGGGCACGATCGGGGTCGCCCTCGCGATCGCCGCCCTGCTGCTCACCCGATCGGCGACCACCGCGGCGAGCGGCCTCGCCGTGGTGGCCGTGCTCGCGCTCGTGCTGCTGGTCCGCCGCACCGCGCCTCCTCGGCGTCCGCGTCTGTACCTGGCCGCCGTGGCCGCCGTCGTGGTCGTGGCCGTCGTCGCCGTGCTCGCCCGCACGCCTCTGCTCGGCGCGCTGGGTCGCAGCAGCGACCTCACCGGCCGCACCGACATCTGGGCCGCGGTGCTCGACCTGGGCGCGCAGCACCCGGTCGTCGGCTGGGGTTGGGTCGGCTACTGGGTTCCCTGGGCCGCCCCGTTCACCGACCTCGCCGAGCGGAACGGCGTCGTCTATCTGCAGGCGCACGACGCCTACCTCGACGTCTGGTTCCAGCTCGGCTGGATCGGGCTCGTGCTCTTCGGCCTCGTGTGCCTCGGCGTGCTGGCGCGCTCGTGGTGGTGGGCCACCGACCGCCGTGTCCTCGGCGTCGGGCGGGAGGCCCCGTGGGCGACGCTCGACCTGCTGCCGCTGCTGCTCGTCGTCGCGCTGCTCGTGCACGGCATCGCCGAGTCACGCCTGATCGTCGAGTGGGGTTTCGCGCTGCTGGTCGTGGTCGTGGTCGTGACCCGGCGCGACGCCCACGGCTGGAGCGACCACGACCGGGTCGCCGAGCCCACCGACGCCCTCCGTCCGTGACGACGGCGCCCAGAGGCCGCCCTGCCACAATGGTCGCGTGAGGCAGACCCGAGACGAGCGCGACCCGATCCGCCGCTACGTGTCGGCCTGGATCGGGTTCTCGGCGGGTGGTCACTTCAGCCAGGCCCTCGCGGTCGCCATCGTGCTCTACGCCTTCACGACCGAGTCGGTCCGCACGCTGATGGGCTGGCCGGGCTCCGTGGCGATCCTGGCGGCCCTGGTCCTCCTGGCCGGCGTCTCGCTCTTCGGCCAGCGGCACCACATCGAGTGGCGCGGCATCCTGCCCGTGTCGCTCATCGCCCTGTTCGGGTTCATGGGCCTCAGCGTGTTCTGGAGCGAGTACACCTGGGTGACCGTAGGAGGCGCGGCGTACGCTGCCGCGTTCGGCGCCCTCGGCATCTACCTCGCGCTCGGACGGGATCTCGTCCAGGTGGTGCGCGCCGTCGGCGACGCACTGCGGATCGTGCTGGTGACCTCGCTGGCTCTCGAGGTGTTCAGCGGGCTGCTCATCGACCAGCCCATCCCCTTCCTCGGCATCCAGGGCAACCTGGCCTACGGCGGGCCCATCCAGGGCATCGCCGGCACGCGCAACTACATCGGCTACCTCGCCGCACTGGCCCTCATCACCTTCGCCGTCGAGTTCCTCACCCGGTCGGTGCCCCGTCCGCAGGCGGTCGCCTCCGGGCTGGTCGCCATGACGACCCTGCTGCTCGCCCGCTCGCCGGTCACGGCCGTGGCGGTTCTCGCTCTCGTGGTGGCCGGGCTGGCGCTCAACGCGCTGCGTCGGGCGCCCGAACGGCGTCGCCCTCTGCTGCAGGGAGCGCTGGCGACGCTCGTCGTGATCGGCGGGACACTCGCCTACGCGGGCCGTTCGCGCCTCCTCGACTCCGTCGACGCCACGGCCGACCTGTCGGTCCGCACGGCCCTCTGGGCGCGGATCCGCGAGCTGACGAGCGTCCACGACGTGACGGGGTGGGGCTTCGTGGGGCAGTGGCCCGGCGAGATCTTCCCGTTCTCGACCATCATCTCGCCGAGCGGCCGCCCGCATGCGACGGGACTGAACGCCTTCTACGACATGGGGCTGCAGCTCGGCCTCGCCGGCGTCCTGCTCTTCGTCGTCGCCGGGACCCTTGCGTTCGTCCGGAGCTGGACCACCGCCTCCGGCCACCCGATCGTCGCCTACGTCTGGCCGGCCCTCGTGCTCGTGCTGATCGGGTTCACGGCCCTGGCGGAGAGCTACGTGCTGTTCGAGGGCTCGCTGATGCTCTTCGTGACGGTGGCCACCGTCGCCGCCCGCAAGCGGTCGTGGCGCTCCCGCCTGCCGAACTGACGACCCGGTCTGCTCGAGCGCGGGTCACTCCACGCGGCCGCCGAGGAGATCGTCGCATTCGATCATGACGTTCCAGGGACTGGGGGGCGAACGCCGCTCCGGCGCCGTCCGGATGGTCTCGACGGCGGACGGATCGATCGAGAGGCAGGCCGTCTCGGCCTGGTCCACCTGCACCGACCAGATGGGGCCTTTGTGTCGGCGGTTCTCCGTCGTGACGACGCCGCTCAACTGGACGGCGACGACGAGCACCGCCAGCAGCGGGGCGATGAGACGGACGGGGCCACGCTCGCGCCAGAGTCGTGACGCGGCCACCACCGTCACCGCCAGGAGGAACATCGAGGGGACGACCGCGTAGCGCAGCAGGACGAACGTCGGGAGCCCTTCGTCGATCGTCTGCGCGTACTCGAACTGCTCTTGGGGGTTCAGCGTCACCGCGGCCACCCAGATCCCTGCGGAGGCGGCGGCCGCTGTCACGGCGAAGACGCGCTCGCGCAGATCTCCGCGGACCACGAGGTAGACGGCGGCGGCGACCGCCACGAGCAGAGTGAGGACGAGCGGCAGGAGTCCTGCGTCCGCGACCAGGTTCTTCACGCCGTCCGTCGTCGCCGCGATCGTTCCGCCCACCGCGTTGAGCAGATACCCGATGGCGATCGAGTCGAGGCCGCTGATCGCGTTGGTGTTCTCGGTTCGAGGAGACAGCAGGGTCGCGGCGACCTGGGCACCGACGCTCAAGACGAGCGCGACGCACATCGGGCGTGCGAACGGTCGGCGCCAGGCCAGCAGCACGAGCGGCACGAAGAGGATCAGCTGGATCTCGGTCAGGCCGGCCGCGAGCATCACGACGCCGAGCAGGACGCCGCTCCGTCTCGTCCGCGGTTGGGACAGGAGCATCCACGGTGCGGCCCAGATGAAGTACCAGTGCAGGTTCGCGGTGTTGCCGAGCACCTCGATCGAGGCGCTCGGCACCAGGAAGGTGATGGACGCGACGACGACCCGGGCCACGACCCCGGGCACGACCGAGCGCGAGGTGACGTAGACGAGGGCGGTCACGAGACCGACCACGACGCAGGAGGCGGCCGACATCGCGACGGCGTACCGGTCGACCGGCAGCAGCGAGACCACGAGATCGGCGATGATCCGCGGCACGACGTGGAAGTACCCCTCGTAGACGGTCAGCAGGCCTGCGATCGGGCCGTCCGCGATGCGGTCCCCGATGAAGTTGCGACCGTCCTCGGCCCAGAGGGTGGAGCGCGCCGCGGGAGGGAGACGCAGCCACGACACCACCGTGCCGACGACGACGAGCAGCAGGGGCACGGCGATCCCCGCGATCCTGCGCGCGACAGGACCGGCCGAGGTGCCATCGTCGGCGACCATCGCCGGAGGAGCAGTTGACGACATGGATTCCCCCTGGGCGACCGAGCACATGAGCATCCATCGTGGCATGCTGCCGGGGCACCGAGCCCCATCCGGCGTGTCGGCCGGTTGCTAGACTCGCCGTTCCGCCCCCTGTGAAAGGCCCTTCGTGACTGAACGCCGCCCCGGAGTCGTCTCCGTCGTCCTCGTGAACTTCCGCGGTGCGGACGACACCATCGCCTGCATCTCCGAGCTCAAGAAGGTCGACTGGCCGAAGGAGCGCCTCGAGATCATCGTCGTCGAGAACGGCTCGGGCGACGACAGCGCGGCCCGCATCCGCGAGGCGCACCGCGACATCATGCTCGTCAAGTCCAAGAAGAACCTCGGGTTCACGGGCGGGAGCAACCTCGGCGTGGCGAAGTCGAGCGGCGAGTTCGTCGCCTTCCTGAACAACGACGCGCGCCCCGACGCGGCCTGGGTCCGCGCGGCCGTGCAGACCTTCCACCAGGGTCGGGACATCGCCGCGGTGGCCTCGAAGGTGCTCGACTGGGAGGGCCGGAAGATCGACTTCGTCGACTCCGCCGTCTCGTGGTTCGGCATGGGTCACAAGCCGCACTACCTCGAGCCCGACGACGGCAGCCACGACGAGGCCCGAGACATCCTCTTCGGCACCGGTGCCGCCCTGTTCGTCCGGGCCGAGGTCTTCGAGCAGGTGGGCGGCTTCGACGAGCGCCTCTTCATGTTCTACGACGACGTCGACCTCGGCTGGCGGCTGAACCTGCTGGGGTGGCGCGTCCGCTACCAGCCGGCGTCCTTGGCGTACCACAAGCACCACGCCTCGATGAAGGACTACGGCGACTTCCGAGAGATGTACCTGCTCGAGCGCAACGCCCTCTACACGATCTACAAGAACCTCGACGAGGAGTCGCTCAACAGGGCCCTCCCGGCCGCGATGTCGCTCATCATCCGTCGCTCTCTCGCCCGGGGCGGAGTCGACTCCGGCGTGCTCGACCTGCGGGTGCCCGGCGACGACAGCGATCCCGACATGTCCATCCCCAAGACGAGTGCCGCTGGCGCCTTCGCCATCGACGCCTTCGTCGACGACCTCCCCTCGCTGACCGAGACCCGCCGTGAGCTTCAGGCCGGTCGACGTCGAACCGACCGCGAGCTCTCGCGACTGTTCGGGGTCACCGACACCCCGCTGGCCGATATGCCCCGCTACCTCGACGGCTACGACGCCGTGGTCGACGCGTTCGCCGTCATGGCCGGGCGACCGTCCTCCCTCGAGGCGTCGACGGACGACCCCTCCGCCACGGCCTCGAACCGACGACGCATCCTCATCGTCACCGGCGACTCCTTCGGCAAGAAGATGGCCGGGCCGGCGATCCGGGTCTGGAACATGGCTCTGCTGCTCTCGAAGGAGCACGACGTCCGCGTCGTCAGCCTCACCACGGCCGAGACGATGGAGGCTCCCTTCGACATCGAGGTGGTGTCGCCGCACTTCCCGGCCGCCATGGCCCGTCACGAGGACTGGGCGGACGTCATCGTCGTCCAGGGCTACGCGCTCCAGCAGTTCGAGGTGCTCGAGAGCACGCAGAAGGTGCTCGTCGTCGACATCTACGACCCGATGCACCTCGAGCAGCTCGAACAGGGACGGGAGAAGGACCTCGACGAGTGGGACGACCAGATCCTGGGTGCCGCCGACTCGCTGAACAAGCAGATCGGCCTCGGCGACTTCTTCCTCTGCGCGTCCGAGCGCCAGAGGCTCTTCTGGCTCGGGCAGATGGCCGCCATGGGCCGCATCAACGCCCACAACTACAGCCGTGACGAGTCGCTCAACTCGCTGCTCGCCATCGCGCCGTTCGGTCTGCCCGACAGCGAGCCCGTGCACACGCGACGCGCTCTCCGGGGCGTCGTCCCCGGCATCGGCGAGGACGACAAGATCGTCGTCTGGGCCGGTGGTCTCTACAACTGGTTCGACCCGAAGACCCTGGTGCGAGCGGTCGCCGATCTCGCGACGCGACGCGACGACGTCCGGCTGTTCTTCATGGGGACGAAGCATCCCAACCCCGACGTCCCCGAGATGGCCATCGTCGCCGAGACCCGAGATCTCGCCCGCCAGCTGGGCGTGCTCGACAAGAACGTCTTCCTGAACGACTCGTGGGTCGACTACGAGGACCGCCAGAACTACCTGCTCGAAGCGGACGCCGGGGTCTCGACGCACTTCACGCACGTCGAGACCACCTTCTCGTTCCGCACGCGGATCCTGGACTACCTCTGGACGGGTCTGCCCATCGTCAGCACGCGCGGCGACAGCTTCGGCGACCTCGTGGAGAGCAGCGGGCTCGGCGTCGCCGTCCCCGAGCTCGACGTCGACGCCCTGTCGGCCGCTCTCGAGTCGATGCTCTACGACGACGAGGCGAGAGCGTCGGCCAAGCGCGAGATCGCCGCCGTGCGGAAGCAGTTCGTGTGGGAGAACGCTCTCGCGCCCCTCCTCGAGTTCTGCCGTCAGCCCGTACGTGCCGCAGACAAGACGCCGCGATCGAGCGCGCCCATGCCGGGGGCCCCCGGCCCTGGCCGGCGATCGGCTCGCAGCCTGATCACCGTGCGACCGCCTCGTCGTCACGGTCTCGCGCACGACGCCGAGCGGGCGCTGTTCTACCTCCGCCACGGCGGCGTCAACGCGGTCTACACCCGGGTGCGACGCCGTCTGATCAAGCCCCGCTGAGAAGACGACGGGCCCGCCAGCCCCTCGGGGGCGGGCGGGCCCGTCCGGCTTCCGGTCAGGATCGACGGACGCCGACCGGGACGACCGCCGACGTGCCGGTCGACGTGGACGAGCGGTACGACATCGTCACCGACCAGTCTCCGGCCGCGCGGTCCGCGGTGCTGACCGAGACCGAACCGCAGTACGTCGCCGTCGCATCGCCTCGAGCCGTCGACGTCGCCCGCACGACCTCACCACCCGATCTGGCCTCGAGGGTGCACACCCCTCCGGTCTCGACGACTCCGTCGACGATCCCCGCCGCGGTCAGCGTCTCGGTCGCAGCGTCCCATCGGGCCGTCGGCACGGTCACCGTGACGGTGGTGAGATCCTGATCGTCCACCGAGTCGTCGGGCGCGGCAGTCGGACGGGCCGAGGGCGCCGCCTGGGGTTCGGGGACCACGGGCGCGGAACCCGGCGACGTCGCATCGTCGTCGGACTGCGCCGGAGGCGTCTCCGGCTGCGGAGCCGAAGCCGACGGAGCCGGAGCCGTCGCCGTGCGCGACGGTGCGGGTGTCGCCGTCGCCGTCGGGCTGGGTGCCTCCGACGTGGGCACAGGCCCCGCCGCATCGTCCGTGGTCGGACGCAGCACGTACAGGGCGACTCCTGCGGCGACGACGATCACCGCGCCTCCTGCGATGGCAGCCACCAGTCGTGGTCTCCTCACGAGACGACCACGGTCTTGCACGAGCCGATGGCGATGTTCTTCCCGACGCCCACGTTGATCCCGTAGGCGCACACCTGGCGCGTGCCGGGCGCGACGCCGGAGATGCTCGCCGAGTAGCCGTGAGCTGCCCCGTAGCCCGGGTAGGCGCCGGCGACGTCGGGGCGCGAACCGGTGGCGGGTGTCGCGAGGACCGGCTTGCCGTCGATGTAGAGATGCACGGTGATGGAGGAGGCCGTGTCGGGGTCGAGCGCCCACCCGGATGCCTTCACGACGCCCTTCTGCGGACTCGTGGTCGAGTCGAGCCGGCCGACGGGAGAGCCCGACGGCACGCTGACCGTCTTGCAGCCGAGGAGGGCGTTGCTGCCCCGACCGACGTTGATCCCGTAGACGCAGACGCGACGATCACCGGGCTTCAGGCCCGTCAGCGTGGTCGAGTAGCCGTGTGCGGCCCCGTAGCCGGGGACGGAGGACACGATGTCCGCGCGCGCGCCGTTCGCCGGGACCGACGTCACCGCCCGACCGTCGACGTAGGCGTGGACGCGGATGGGCGCCGTCGTGTTCGGGTCGATCGCCCAGCCGGCCAACGAGACGGTGCCGGGGCCCGTCGCGCGCACCGAGTCGACGCTGCCCCGCGGCTGCGTCGGCGTCGTGACGGAGCGGCAGCCGAGGAGACTGTTCTTCCCGACCGACACGTTGATCCCGTAGGCGCACACCTGGTGGGTGCCCGCGGAGAGCCCCGTGAGCGTGGCGGCGTACCCGTGTCGGGCACCCCACTCGGGGTAGGCGCGGGCGATGTCCGGTCGATTGCGATCGGCGCGGACGCTCGTCGTCGCCCGCCCGTCGACGTACAGGTGGACGGAGATCGGCGCAGCGGTGTCCGGGTCGGCCGCCCAGCCGGACACTCGAGCCACCCCGAGCCCGTCGAGGGAGGCGGCGTCGAGGGCGCCGCGCGGGTCGACCCTGCCGATGGGGCTGCCGAACCAGTCGCTGAAGAGTCGCCAGAAGTTGCGGTTGCCGTAGGCGGAGCACGAGTCGCCTGTGCCGTACAGGTTCTTCAGAGCCGCCGCGTTGGGCTGATAGGGCGTGTAGTAGTAGAGAGCCGCTGTCGCCTTGTTCTGGATCGTCACCCGGGAGCTGCCGCAGGAGGGGGCGTTGGCCTGGTACGAGACCGACACCGTGCCCCCGACGGGGAACCACGTGAAGAAGTCCGAGGCCACGGAGTAGTTCTTGAACTGACGCGCAGCCGAGTAGATCTGCCGGTCGAGACCCGCGAAGGCGGGGTCGCACGCGGCCGTGTCGGGGCAGCCGTAGCCGAGCGCCCGGTCGAGGGTCGACCGGCTCGGCGACCTCGACGTCGTGATGAGCGACTGCTCCTTCTCGAGGGTCACGAGGAGCACCTTGGGGTTGATGCCGCATGCCGCGGCGACCCGCGAGAGGACGTCCGCGAACCGCACGGACCTGCCCCCCGTGTAGGCACGGCACACGTTGTCGGCCACACGGTTCTGCGAATCGACCCTCACGTGCTTCAGACAGGTGGCCCCCGTGCACGACGCGCTGCCCCGTGCCTGGAGGAAGGTCTGCACCTGATCGCCGGTCATCGACGACGCATCGTAGAAGTTCTGATCGCTGATGATGAAGCCGGGGTTGAAGTCCGAACCCGTGGCGGCCTCCGCCCGAGGGGCCGTCGTCCCGTCGGCCACGACGGCGACCGTCGCCAGCAGCATCGACGCCGCGACGACCGCCACGACCCTGGTCAGCGCTCGTCGCGGTCGTGCCCTCCTGGAATCGGTGAACATAGGCGTATCCCCTGATCGGTCGACGCCGCCGGACCCAGCGCGGGAGTGCCCCTGAGGTCCGAGCGCCTGATCGCTCTGATATTCTCGGGTCGGATGCTGGTCCAGACGTCATGTGTTGTGCAGCGATCATAACCTCGACCGTCGTCGGGTCGCGACCCATAAGTTCGGTGAAAGGCGACGCATGATCTCCGTCGATGTCGTCGTCGTGAACTGGAACGGCTCGGCCGTCCTGGGCGACTGCCTCCGGTCCCTGCTGGTCTCGGCCGACCGCTCGAGCCGCGCCGTGACGATCACGGTCGTCGACAACGGCTCGGTCGACGACTCCGTGGTGCTCGCCCGCGCTGTCGCTCCGTCGGCGGCGATCGTGCGTTCGCAGGTCAATCTCGGCTTCGCGGGCGGCGTGGCGCTCGGGATCGACTCCACGACCGGCGAGGCGATCGTCCTCGTGAACAACGACGCCACGGTCGACCCCGACTTCATCGAGCGGATCGTCGACGCCCTCGACCGCGGCGGTCCGCGGCGCGGCGCCGTGACCGGGCACATCGTGCTCGCCGGAAGCGAGGACGACCGCGGCGTGCCGCTCGTCAACTCCACGGGCTCCGAGGTCGGGCCCACCGGCAACGGGCGCGACCGGGGCTACCTCGAGAGGGACGACGCGCCTCCTGCACCTCCTGAGGTGTTCGGCTTCTGCGGCGGCGCCGCCGCCCTCCGTCGGAGTGCTCTCGACGAGGTCGGGAACTTCGACCCCACGCTGTTCCTGTATTACGAGGACACCGAGTTGAGCTGGCGCCTGCGACGACACGGATACGACGTCGGCTACGCCCATGACGCGGTCGTGACGCATCGACACGCCTTCAGCAGCGGGCTCGACAGCCCCGTCTTCACGTTCTACAACACGCGCAACCGGCTGATCGTCGCCACCCGCCACGCTCCGGCCCGGGTCGCCTCCGCAGCCTGGGCGTCCGCCCTGGTGAGGATGGCCCGTCTCGCGACGAGCCCTGCGGGACGGCGCACGCTGGGGCCGGTCGCTCGAGGCACGCTCGGCGCGCTACGGGCGCTCCCCCGCGATCTGGCGACGCGCCGACGACTGCGTCGTACGACGACGCTGACCTCCGCCGAGATCCGCGCGCTGATCACACGCTGACGGAGACGCCGGAGCATCACTGCGAGCGCATGAACTCCTCGTACTCGGCGGAGACGGGCTTGGCCTCGCCGACCCTGACGAGCTTGCCGCGGTCGAGCCAGGCGACGTGATCGCACATGTTGCGGATGTTGGCCATCGAGTGGGTGACGAGGATGACCGTGCGACCACCGTCGCGGAGCTCTTCGAACTTCTTCGCGCTCTTGCGCTGGAAGGCCGAGTCGCCGACCGCGAGCACCTCGTCGACGACGAGGATGTCGGGACGGACGGTGATCGCGATCGAGAACCCGAGCCGGACGTACATGCCCGACGAGTAGTTCTTGACCGGCTGGTCGATGAAGTCGCCCACCTCGGAGAAGTCGATGATCTCGTCGAGCCGTGCGGAGATCTGCTTGCGGCTCAGCCCGAGGATCGACCCGTTGAGGTAGATGTTCTCGCGCCCCGACAGCTCCGGGTGGAAGCCGCTGCCGACCTCGAGCATCGCGGCGAGACGCCCCGTCGAGGAGATCGTGCCGCGGTCGGGGTAGAGGATCTTCGCCAGGGTCTTGAGCAGCGTGGACTTGCCCGAGCCGTTGCGACCGATCAAGCCGAAGGTCGACCCCTGGGGGACGGTGAAGCTGACGTCGCGCACTGCCCAGAAGTCCTCATGGACGGAACGACCCCGCATGGCGACGGACTTGAGCGAGCGGTTGCTCTCTTTGAACAGGCGGAACTTCTTCGAGACGTGGTCGACGACCACTGCGGGTTCGGTCACAGCATTTCCGCCAGCTTCTTCTCGTTGGCCTTGAAGACCAGGATTCCCACGACCGCGAACACGATGGTCCAGGCGAGGCACCAGAGCGTGTCGCTCATGTCGGGCAGACGGTTGTCGTACAGCAGCTGCCGGAAGACGCTGATGAAGCGTTCCAGCGGGTTCAGCTCGTAGATCTGGAGCAGCGTGATGTCGCCGACGATCGGCCCGAAGTTGGCGGACCGGTCGGCGACGTAGCTCACCGGGTAGACGACGGGGCTCAGGTACATCAGCAGTCGGAGCGCGATGCCGATGATGTGCTGCATGTCCTGGAAGTAGACGTTGACCACGGCGAGGATGAGCCCGATGCCCGTCGACATGATCACCAGCAGCACCATGAAGACGACGACGAGGGGCAGGAACGGCAGCACGAAGGCGCCGGCCACCAGGACGGCCGCGGCGAGGATCAGCATCTCGATCGACCAGTTGAACGCCGCCGAGAACGAGGCGGCGAGCACGAGGTTCGTCCGCGGGAAGTAGACCTTCTTCACGAGAGCCGTGTTGGCCCAGATGGCGCCCATGCCGCCGTTCACCGCGTTCTGGAAGAACTGGAAGGGCAGCAGCCCGCAGAGCAGCCAGAGCGCGAAGACGTCGAGTCCGCTGGGATCACCGGGGCCCGGGTCGCTTCGGAAGATGATGCCGAAGACGATCGTGTAGACGAGCATGGAGGCGAGCGGGTTGAGAAGCGACCAGAGCTGTCCGAGAACAGTGCGCTTGTATCGTCCCGTGATCTCTCTCATGGTGAGATTCAGCAGGAGTTCCCGGGACGCCCAGAGTTCTCGGAAGTACGTCATGCAACAGCTTTCTGCCAGGTGGCGACAGAGACTCGTCGCCGATGCTCCTGGTCTAGACTCGAAAGATCGACACGTCATCATACTCGAACGCCTCTCGGCACTCGACCAGCACACCGAGGGTCCTCCTCGATGCGACGTCGATGCCCGATTCGCTCGGCGGCGTCGGCCGTTACATCGTCTCGCTCGTCCGTGAGGTCGCGTCGCGGGGCGTCGTCGAGCTGATCGTCGTCGTCAGCCCCGGGGCGGAGGCCGAGCTGGTCCGTGCGGCCCCGGGTGCGCGCATCGTCGCGGCACCCGCCCTCACATCGTCGACCCTCGGTCGCTTCGTCTGGGAGCAGACGGGCCTCCCCCGCCTGGCCGACAGACTGGGCGCCGACGTCATCCACTCGCCGCACTACACGATGCCTCTGGCCACACGTCGGGCCCGCGTCGTCACATTGCACGACGCGACGTTCTTCAGCTCACCCGAGTGGCACATCCCGTCGAAGGCGCGGTTCTTCCGAGCATGGACACGACTGACGGCGCGTCTCGCCGACACGGTCGTGACACCCAGTCGGGCCACCGCCGAGGGGGTGCGCGAGGCCCTGGGGCGCCCGCTCCGCCGTGTCGTCGTCGCTCCTCTCGGAGTCGACGGGGGGATCTTCCATCCCCCCACCGCCGCCGACCGCCAGGCCCTGGCCGACGCCGTGCCCGACCTCCCTGCGACCTGGATCGCCTTCCTCGGGACACTCGAGCCCCGCAAGAACACGGCGGCGCTGATCCGCGCGGCGAGACGGGTCGCCCGAGAGCGCCGGGCCGCCGGTCTGAGCGCGCCCGCCCTGCTGCTGGCGGGCGCACCGGGGTGGGATGCCACGGTCGACGACGCGGTACGCGACGCGGGGGACGATCTCGACGTGCGCCTCCTCGGCTACCTGCCCCTCGAAGCCCTCGCCGCGTTCCTCGGCGACGCCGACTGCGTGGCCTACCCCAGCCTCGGCGAGGGCTTCGGTCTGCCGGTGCTCGAGGCGATGTCGTGCGCCGCGGTGGTCGTGACCACGACGCGCCTGTCGCTGCCCGAGGTGGGCGGCGACTGCGTCCTGTACAGCGACGTCGACGACGCGTCGCTCGCCGCTACACTCGTCACGGCCCTGTCCCCCGCGAGCGACGACCTGCGCCCTCGTGCCCGAGAGCGTGCCGAGACCTTCGACTGGGCGTCCTGCGCCGAAGCCCACGAGCGCGCCTGGACGGGTGCGGCGACGAGAGGACACCGATGAGCCCCGACGGACGCATCCTCATCGTCACGGTCACCTACGACTCGGGCGGGCATCTCGAGAAGTTCCTGGCCTCCGTGCCCGAGGCCACGACGCGGGCGTACACGGTCGTCGTCGTCGACAACGGCTCGTCCGACGGCGCCCCCCGCGCCGCGGCCCTCGCCGACCCCGACCTCTCGTTGCTCGAGCTCGACGAGAACGTCGGCTACGGCAGCGCCATCAACGCCGCTGCGCGGGATCTCGACGCCGACGTCGACTGGATCCTGATCGCGAACCCGGACACCGAGCTGGCACCCGGCTCGGTGGACGCACTCGTCGAGGAGGGCGTGCGGGACGCCCGCATCGGCGCGCTCGGCCCGGCGATCACCGACGAGGCGGGCGTGCCCTACCCGTCGGCCCGGCGGTTCCCCTCGATCGTCTCGGGAACAGGCCACGCGCTCTTCGCCCGCATCTGGAAGAACAACCCCTGGAGCACCGCCTACCTGATGGCGGGGGTCGAGGGCGGCTCGCGCGACGTCGACTGGCTGAGCGGCGCGTGCCTGCTCGTCCGCCGCGAGGCGTACGTCGACGTCTCGGGCTTCGACGAGGGCTACTTCATGTACTTCGAAGACGTCGACCTCTCGCTCCGGCTCCACCGGGCGGGCTGGCTCAGGCGCTTCGTCCCGTCGGCCTCGATCGTCCACGTCGGCGCGCACTCGACGTCGGGTCGGCGGGCGGCCATGGTCAAGGCGCATCACGTCTCGGCCGGGCGGTTCGTCGACACCCTCTATCCCGGTCCTCTCGCCGCCCCGCTCCGGCTCGTGGTCCACGTCGGCCTGCGTGTGCGGGCGGCGCTGCTCGCGAGACACGGGGCCCCCTGACCCGACGGGCTGCACGACGACCCCTGGGTAAGATCGAGTCGACGTCGCGGCCCTCGACATTCACAGACGGAGCAATCATCAACGAACGCACGAGCCCCCTACCCGCTCTTCGAGACCGTGCCACCGCCGGTCTGCGGAGTCTCGCCCAGACGCCCAAGGCGGCCCCCGTCCGGCGCGAGCTCTGGGCGAGACGCATCGCCCGGGCCGGCGTCGTGGATCGCCGCTACTACGAGATCCAGACGGGGCAGACGTTCTCGTCCGACGAGGCGGCGGCGCGTCATCTGATGAGCCGGACACGCGGTGAGGACTTCTCTCTCAACCCCCTGTTCGAGCCCGAATGGCTGCTGGCTGGGCTGTCGACTCCGGCGGAGAAGCTCGGCGTCGCGTACCTCCTCGACGATGCGGCGGGCACCTCCTGCGGGCCCGTCGACGACCGCTTCCCCGTCGGGGCGGAGGGGCCGCTGTCGCAGCTCCGCTCGCTCCAGACCGACGACTCCACCGCGGCGATCCGCGCCGCCGTCGTCGAGAACGCGCGCCGTTTCGCCGAAGAGCGCGCCTGGCTCGCACCGGTCGGCGCCAAGCGCTCGACCGCCACCGATCCGGCCATCGCCGGTCCGCGCGCCGTGACGGTCGTCATCCCGACCTCCCTCGAGGCCTCCGACCTGACCGAGCGTCTGAGCGACCTCGCGGCCCAGACGCACGGCGACTGGAAGGCCGTGGTCGTCGGCGACGTCGACTCCGCCCGCGACGTCGTCGCCGGGTCGGGTCTCGCCGTCGACCGCTTCACGTTCGTGGCCGCCGACGGCGACCCGAGCCGCATCCTCGCGGCCGCCCTGGCGCAGGTGGCCTCGGGCCCCGTCGCCTTCCTGGTCGCGGGGTCCCGCTGGGCTCCGAGTGTGCTGCTCGACGGGGTCACCCGCTGCAGCGGAACGTCGTTCGCCTGGTTCTCGGCCGGCGTCTCCGAGCACAACTCCGATCTCGTCGCCTGGAGTGCCAACGACCTCGGTCCCGTCGCCCTCCGCGAACGCGGCATAGACACCTCTCTGGCCGCCGTCGTCGTCGAGGCCGAGCTCGTCGCCGAGATCGGCGGCATGGACACCGACCTGGGAGGCGCGGAGGACTTCGATCTCCTCATCCGCCTGCTCTCGTCGGGCCGCGGCGTGCGCGCCGGGCGCGGTGTCCGACACACCTTCCCCGAGCGACCGGTGAGGCCGCGTTCCACCGCAGACCCCCGGGTCTGGGAGAAGGTCGTCGTCAGCAAGCATCTGATCGACTGGGAAGCCCTAGAGGTCGGACTCCCGAAGCGGGTCGCCGGGCGCATCTCCGTCTGCATGCCCACCTACGAGGACTGGTCGATGACCCGCCGCGCGGTCGCCGCGGTGCTCGACTCGTCGCCCGACGGCGACGTCGAGGTGGTCATCGTCGACAACGGCTCGCGTCGCTCCGTGTCGTCGATCCTGACGGCCCTCTACGAGGACGAAGACCGGGTGCGCGTCGTCCGCTCGCCCCGCAACCACAACTTCTCGACGGGCTCCAACCTGGCCTTCGCGCAGAGCTCGGGCGAGTTCGCGATCTTCCTCAACAACGACACCGTGGTCGCACCCGGGTCGTTGGCTGCGCTGCGCGATCGACTCAGCGAGGCGCCCGATGTCGTCGGCGTGCAGCCGCTCCTCCTCTATCCCGATGGCACCGTGCAGACCGCCGGCACCTTCTTCAACGGCGAGCGCATCATGCCGTGGCACTTCCTGGCGAGCCACCCGCGCAGCGATGCGTACGCCGCCGGGGTGCGACGGTTCTCCGCCGTCACGGCCGCAGCGCTGATGATGCGCGCGTCGGACGTGGTCCAGCTGCGCGGGTTCGATCCGGAGTTCCAGAACGGTCTCGAGGACGTCGACCTGTGCCTGCGCGGCAACCTGCTCCGCGACGATGCCCACTTCGAGACGGTCCTCGAGTCGACCGTCTTCCACCACGAGTCCAAGAGCGTCGGCCGGATGAACTCCAGCGTGCTGAACCGCGGTCTGTTCGACCTGCGGTGGCGTGGGCGCTATCCCGCATCGGACCTCCCCCGCTACACCGCCGCCGGTCTCCAGGCGCTGCACACCACCGCCGGCACCCCCCAGGCCTTCCGCCTGCTGCGGACCAGCCACCCCGTCGTGGTGCGCCCGCCCCGCATGGTCCCCGACGGGCCGTCGGCTGGCCGTCCGAGCCTCCGCTGGGCCATCAAGGTCGACAGCGTGTTCGACGAGACCACCTGGGGAGTCGAGTCCACCGACCCGCTCGTCGACGAGATCCGCAGCGTGCTGCAGCAGCACGGACAGGAGGTCGTCGTCGACCAGCGCGGCACGCATTACCGCACCTCGGACTACCTCGACGATGCGACCGTGACCATCCAGGGCTCGGTCGCCGTCTCGCCGCAGCCCGGCGCGACGAGCTTCCTCTGGACGGTCGGCGACCCCGTCCGGATCTCGCCCGACGAAGCGCACTCCTACGACCTCGTCGTGGCGGACGGCGACGTCAGCCGGACCGCAGCGGTCCCCGCGACGCAGTCCGTGCTGACCCGGACGGGCTCGGTCGCCGACGACGTCACGGTGATGCTCGACAAGGCCATCGAGATCGTCTCGAGCCGCAGAGGCCCCGTCGCCTGATGACCGCCGACGACAAGACCACGAGAACCGGGAGCGCCGACGTGACGCTGGCTTTGACCATGATGGTGCGCGACGAGGCGGACATCATCGAGACGATGCTCGAGTTCCACCTCGCCCAGGGCGTCGACGAGATCCTCGTCACCGACAACGGGTCGGCCGACGGCACGACGGAGATCCTCGAGGAGTACGCGGCCGCGGGGCGCATCCGGCTGTTCCACGAACCGGTCCAGAAGAAGCAGCAGGGTCAGCTGGTCACCAACATGGCACGCCGCGCCCACACGGAGTTCGGGGCGGACTGGGTCATCAACGCCGACGCCGACGAGTTCCTGCGTCCCGTCGACCCCTCGAAGACGCTGCGCGACGTCTTCCGTGAGATGCCGACCTCGCTCGGGGCCTTCACCGCGCCGGTGGTCAACCTCGTCGGCCCTCCGGCGTGGTCGGGCTCGGGCGTCGGCCGTCTCGTCTGGCGCGACGGCCGCTCCGAAGAGCAGCTGCGCCTCGGCGGAGTCCACGCCCAGCCGACCCCGAACGCGATCCACGTCGGAGACGCGGGTGTCATCGTCAAGCAGGGCAACCACCACGTGTCGATCCCCTCGACCGGCCAGCCGCCGGCCGGTCTCGAGCTCGAGGTGCTGCACCTGCCGTGGCGCTCGTGGCGCCAGTTCGAGCACAAGGTCGAGATCGCGGGTCGCGCGTACCGCGACAACCCGAGACTGAAGCCGAGCCCTCGTCACCACGGCATGCGCGACTACGCACGGCTCCAGCAGGACCGACTCCTGCCGATCTACCTGCTCCGCCAACCTGATCCCGCCGACCTGCTGCCGGGCGCCGACCACGGCCCCTTCCGGTTCGACGATTCCCTCGCCCGATCACTCGAGCTCCTCCCCGCCCCTCGTCACGAGCTGGCTACGGCGCCCGAGAGCCTCATGGAGGCCGAGTTCGTCGCCGAGCAGCGTGAGCTGGCGCAGACGTACATGCTCGTCGAGGCCGACGGTGCCGCGGTCCTCGAGCTCGCCGAGGAGATGTGGGCCGAAGAGCGCCGTCAGCTCGTCGCCGAGATCGACCGTCGCGATCGCGAACTCGAGGGATTCCGCAACCGCCGCATCGTCAAGGCCGCCGAGCAGCTGAACCGGCTCCGCCGTCGGTAGGCCCTGAAGAAGGTGCCGCGCACCTCCTTCAGGGTCCGCCCGATGGCCGGGACGTCGGCGGGACGATCAGGATCGGTGACGCACGACGTCCGTCATGAGGCGCCGTGCTCGGGCGTCGAAGGAGTGCTCGGCACCGATTCGGCGGGCGTTCGCCTGGATCTCCGAGTCGGGGGCCCATGCCTGATCGTCGCTCAGGAGTCTGCGGAGGTCGTCCGGGCTCGAGTACGCCTGCACGGACGGACCGAAGACGTCCGTGATGCCGGCGATGTCGTCCGACACGATGCGCGCCCCCGCGCTGGCCGCGTCGAACAGCCGGTTCGAGAAGAAGCCGAAGTCCCGCATGTCGGCCCAGTGGTCGTTCAGCACGATGCGGGCACCCCGGTAGTGACCCGGCAGGTCGTCGTTCGAGACGAACTCCCCCGCCACCGAGTCGGCGTCGACGAACTCCGCCCACCCCTCGCCGTAGAGGGTGAGGTCCGCGCCGGCCTGGAGGGCGTCTCGCACGATGGGGCGGAAGACGAGACGCGTCTTGCCGATGAACAGGACGTCGGACGCGACGTCGGATGCCTGCGCCCCGGCCGCGAACCGGTTCGGATCCGTGGCCTGCAGCAGCGTCTCGACGGGCAGACCCGTCGATGCGGTCGTCCTCTCAGCCCAGGCGGCGCCGGCCGAGTACCTCAGATCGAACAGCGACAGCTCGTCTCGTGAGACGAGTTCGGGGTGGCTGATGACCCAGAGGATGTTCGTCCGGGCCGACGAGGGCGTGGTGACGTCCAGCCCTCGGAGCGTCAGGCTGACGTCGTCCAGGTGCTCGGACCAGGGGCGGCTGTGCGCCTGCCGGTGATCGATGACCACCCGCTGGCCCAGACGACGGAGGGCGTTGGCGAGGTCGCGTGCGAAGAAGAGGTCTCCCCAGTCGTCGCCCCGCGCACCGGGGTGGGCCGCGATCTTGATCGACCAGCGGAGACGCGGGAGACCGTCGACACCGTCGAAGGCCGGATCGACTCGACCGCCCCCGACGACCGGGCGGGCCGGCCTGACGAGATGACGGACCGGCACCCGGGCTCCCGCGACGGCATCGAGGGAGAGCCCCGCCTGACCCAGGGCCGACGAGTCCGCGGGGATGTCGCTCCATGCCGCGACGAGCTCGGCCGCGGGCGCGTCGAGCCTGCGCAGCGCGGCACCGGACACCCGGTACACACGACCGACGGGCGTCGACGTCACGCCTCGGCCGCCGGACAGCCCCGCGTCGCGGGTCAGGGCGGTGATCGCGAGGACCTCGTCCGATGTCTCGGGCAGTCGCTCGGGCAGATCGACGAGGTCGGTGACGAAGACCGGCTGCGCGGCGCCGAAGACCTCGGCCGCCCCCATGATCTCGGCGTCTTCGTAGGGATGCCCCTCGAGGAGGTCCGCGGGGGCCAGCGAGCGATGCGGACGGAACGCCCCGGCCGACAGGACGACGTCGTCGGTCCCCCGCACGACGGGGGTCGTGACGCCGCCGTCATGCAGCCCGACCAGTCGGACGATGACCGACGAGTCGATCTCGACGGCCGCGTCGAGCACGAGCACACGCGAGAAGGCGGCCCTGCTCGCACCGGCGGCGAAGGCCGAGGTCCAATCGTCGTGGAGGTCGGCGAGGGAGGCGCGCGCGGGCGCCGCCGTCGGCAGAGCGGTCGCCGCCGGGAGGCCCGCACCCTGATAGGCCGCGACGATCACCTCGTGCTCCGCGGAGATCTGCGGCAGGGCGGCGTCGAGCTCGGCGAGGCGGTGGGGCACGAAGGCGCCCTGGTCGTGCCGGACGGTGAGGACCACGGTCACGCCCGGTCGACCGGGCCCTGAGCGAGTGATGTCACGCACCCGTGTCGCCACCAGCGAGGGGGCCTGAACGGTCGGCGGATCGAGACGCCGTGCCACGGCGGCGAGCACCGATCGGGGGTTCCTGGCCACCGAGCGGAGGCGGTTCGTGAGGTGACCGAGGCCCGAATCTGGCGTTTCTCTCATTGTTCGAGCCTACTGGGGCATCCCCCGAGGTCGGCCTGCACCCTTGCCGTAAGATCGTCGTCGTCGCCGTCGTGGCGGATGGAAGGCAGGACAAGGTGCAACCCGAGAACACTCACCGCCCAGCAGCCGAAGCCGGCACCGCCACCGGACTCGGCACCGACGAGCAGGACGTCGTCGAGCTGGCGGCCGAGATCGCCGAGGTCGCAGGCCGGGCGGGCGACGTCCCCAAGCCCGAACTGGATCGCCTCCTCCGCCACACCTGGTGGACACCCACCATGCGCGCGCTCACCGAGGGGACCCTGACCCGCAGCGCGACATCGGGCGAGACGCTCGCCGGCCCGCTCGCCGCCGTACTGGGCGCGCGTCCCGAGGTCGTCGCCGGCCTCGAGCCGAAGCAGCGACGCATCTACCAGCTCCTGTCGGCCGATCGATCCGACCTCGCGTCGATGCTCCCCGACGTGCCCGGGGGCACCTACCTCAAGGGCCGCCGGATCGGGGCGGACGACCTCCAGCGAGGCTTCGACCTGGCACAGCAGATCGTCCGCAGCTCGGCCCCCGAACGACTCGTCACGACCATCTACGAGGCGCACCTGCTGCGTCACCTGATCGCCGTCGTCGATTCGGCGGACGACGCGGAGTTCGCCGAGCTCGCCGCCATCACGGGTCGCTTCGCGGACCGTCTGCGTCCGTACGTGCTGCACGCCGACTTCTGGCCCTGGGCAGGCTCCCTGACCGCGGCACTGGCGCACTCGGTCGAGGCGGCCCGGGCGGTGGTGCGCCTCGGCGAGACCGGTCGTTTCTCGCTGGTGCAAGAACGACGGGGCAAGTTCCTCATCGTTCCGGAGGCCGCGTACGAATCGACCCCGGCCGTCTCGACGGTCTTCCTCAACCGCAGCACGCTGGTCGAGAACGTGGTGCAGTCGTCACCCGGGCAGGCCGACGGCGTCCCCGTGCCCCGGGCCGTCATCACCCGTCCCGGCAACTACGACGTCTTCGCCCGGCTCGACGTCCCCGGTGTCCTGGACCTCCCGTTGACCCTCGGCGCGGACAACAGCGAGCAGGCCGCTCGTGTGACGGTCCGCCCGTCGGGCGCCTTCCTGTCGCTGAAGACCAGCCCTCGACGCCGACGGAACCGCTCGGCGCGACCCAAGACGGGACGCCCCGTCCAGGCGTGAGCGGCGGTCCGAGACCGAGCCGCCTCACGACGACGGTAGACCACCCAGGCCGCCGACCGCCTCCCACCATCCGTCGTCGACCCTGAAGACCCGCTCCTCCTCGACGTGGCTGCGGGCCTGCTGGGCGTGACGTCGGCGTCCGTGCGGGTCGTCGGACAGAGCATCGGCGGCCTCGCGCCACTCGTCGGGGTCGTTACCGACCAGGACCGCTCCGTGCGGGCCCGCCTCGTCGTACGCCGTGCCCTGCGATGCGATGGTGGGGATGCCGAGCGCCGAGTACTCGAGGAACTTCAGGTCGCTCTTCCCACGGTTGAAGCCGTTCGACACGAGCGGGGCCAGGCCCACGCTCCATCGTGCAGAGGACGCACGGAGAAGACGCACGTACTCGGGATACGGCATCGGGGTCGATGCGAGATGCGAGAGCGAGTACCACGAGGCGGTCTCCGGGGTGACGCCCACGACCTCGAGACGGCGCTGCGCCGACGGCACGCGACGGAGGAGCTCGAGGTCGTCGCCGTGCGTGTGACTGCCCGAGTACAGGTACCACGATCCGCGCACGTCGTCCCGGTCGAGGGCCGTCACCGCCGACTCGCCCCGGGGATGCCCGCCCGGGTCGGCCGGCACCCCGCCGAACCAGAGCTCGGGGTCGAGTGCGTTCCGGACGACGGCGACGGCTCCCGTGGAGTCCGGCCGCCGCATGGCGAGCACCGCCGTGCTCGCCAGCGTGATGTCGGCCGCCGTCGAAGCGATGTCGAAGGCCGCCAGTCGCGCAGGCGAGTAGTCCTGACCGAGGAGGCGCGCTCGGGACTCGTCCGACCAGAAGTCGTCGTCGACGTCATGCACCATCCGGATCCCGCGTCGGGAGATCTCGCCGACCGCGGCGGTGGCGAGCACGCTGTCCAGCAGGGCGTCGCGCTGGACGATCACGGCGTCGACCCCGTCGAGGTGCCGCCCCGCCGCCAGCGCCTCAGGCGTGACGAAGCTGAAGTCCGCCAGGCCGAGACGTCCGGCCCAGCGTGCCCGCAGGACCACACGAACGAACGCCGACCCGGGGTGCCTGCCGTCCGCGCCGTGGACGACCAGGGCGACCTTCGGTCGCACGATCGACCCCACGGCGGTGCTCAGCCCAGCAGGTTGCTCAGGTAGACCCCGTAGCCGCTCTTGGCCAAGGGCGATGCGAGCTCGCGGAGATCGTCGTCGGAGATCCAGCCGTTCCGCCAGGCGATCTCCTCGATGCAGCCGATCTTGTGGCCCTGACGGTCTTCGATGACCCGGACGTACTCGGAGGCCTGCATCATCGAGCCGAAGGTGCCGGTGTCGAGCCAGGCGGTGCCGCGATCGAGGACCTGCACCTGGAGGCGCCCCTCACGGAGGTAGCGCTCGTTGACCGTGCTGATCTCGAGCTCACCGCGAGCGCTGGGCTCGATGGTCTTCGCGATGGCGACGACGCTGTTGTCGTAGAAGTACAGACCGGGGACGGCGTAGTTGCTCTTCGGCGCGACGGGCTTCTCCTCGATGGACGTCGCACGGAACGAGTCGTCGAAGGCGACGACTCCGTATGCGGTCGGATCGGCCACGTGGTAAGCGAAGATGGTGGCTCCGTCGACCGTGGCGTTCTTCGAGAGGCTCGAGCCGAGACCCACCCCGTGGAAGATGTTGTCGCCGAGGACGAGGGCGACGCTGTCGTCGCCGATGAACTCCTCACCGATGATGAACGCCTGGGCGAGACCGTCGGGTGACGGCTGCACGGCGTACTCGATGCGCATGCCGAGGTGCGAACCGTCTCCGAGGAGCGCACGGAACTGATCGTTGTACTCGGGGGTCGTGATCACGAGCACCTCGTTGATGCCCGCCATCATCAGCGTCGACAGGGGGTAGTAGACCATCGGCTTGTCGTAGATGGGCATGAGCTGCTTCGAGATGCCCTTGGTGATGGGCCAGAGGCGGGTGCCGGACCCGCCGGCGAGGATGATGCCCTTCATGACCGGTTCTCCTTCGAATCGAGGGTGGCGTAGAACTCGCGCATGGCGTCGTAGGTGGGGAGCAGACCCTGCGCGGCGGCCTCGTCGAGACCAGGAGCGTCGGTGTCCTTCGGCGACAGGAGGGGTTCGCCCGCCTCGTCGGGGAAGATCAGACCGATGCGCTCGTCCAGCGGGTTGATGCCGTGCTCGCGGGCGGCGTTGAAGGTGTCGGTCACCAGATAGCTGACCGTCGCGTCGTCCGTCAGAGCGACGAAGGCGTGCCCGAGGCCCTCGGCCAGGTAGATGGCCCGGCGGTCCACGCCGTCGAGGAGGACGGAGTCCCATTCGCCGAAGGTCGGCGATCCGACCCGGATGTCGATGACGAAGTCGAGGACGGCACCGTGGGTCGCCGTGACGTACTTGGCCTGACCGACCGGCACGTCGGCGAAGTGGATGCCGCGGACCACACCCCGCTTCGAGACCGAGGTGTTGGCCTGCCGGAGGTCGATGGAGTGCCCGACGGCCTCGGACAACCGGTCGAACCGGTACCACTCGAGGAAGACTCCCCGGTCGTCACCGAACTGCTTCGGTGTGATCTCGTAGCTGTCTGGGATCTTCAGTTCGCGAATCTGCACCCGGCGAGCCTAGCAAGGGCCTCCGCCGAGGCGGGGAGGACGAGCCCTCGACTCAGCCGCGCGTCCAGTCGGCGTTCTTCTTGACCGCGGCCCGCGGGATACCGAGGCCGTTCAGCACTTCGTAGAAGGCCACGGCGTTGAGGTTGCGGGCGGGGATGCCGACGGCGACGAGGTTGTTCATCTGAGAAGCGGAGGCGATGTGCCGGAGCGAACGGGTGTCGACCACGCAGGTGTACCCCCTGCCCACGCCGGAGAGCGAGTCGGTGCATCGGAGGAGCAGCATGTGGGGATCCTTCTGGGCTCGGGGATTCGGTGTGGAACGGGTCCCCGGGGAGGGGACCGCCGTCAGGGGCGCCAGTAGTCGGCGTCGACCCGGATGGCCTTGCGGGGTATGGAGAGACCGTTGGTGATCTCGTAGAAGGCCTTGCGCGTGACCTCGAAGTAGGGGACGCCTGCGACGCGCAGGGCGTTGATCCGGGTGATGACGGGGACGTGCCGGAGGCTCCGGACGCCGACGACGGCGGTGTAGATCGACGCGACCTCGGTGAGCGGCTCGACGGCTCGGAGGATCATCATCCCGGCGTCGGCAGGCGTCATCGCACCGCCACCGGTGGTCGCCGCGTAGGTGGCCACGTAGTCGAAGTGCCACGGCTCGGGCTGGGAGAAGGCGTTGCCCGTGGGCTTCCAGCCGTACGACATCGAGTTGGCGTCCATCCACCGCTTCGCCGCGGACCCGGCCGTCTGAACACCCGCACCGAAGTCGCAGGCGATCCCCCAGCCGTGGTTCGACGTGCCGGGGTAGGCCGCCAGGTTGCCCGTTCCGTTCTGGTACTTGTTCCAGTAGTCGGTCTGACGCGCGAAGCTGCGGTATCCCTCGGTGATGAGCAGGGATGTGCCGATGGCCTGGGCGAAGGCGAGGCTCATCTTGAAGTACTGCCGGGCGGCGTCGTCGCGGAGGAACCCCGACCCGGCGACGTCGGAGACGACCCGGGTCAGCGCACCGGCGGGGATCTTGCCGTTCGAGTGCCCGCCCCAGGCCGACAGCGCCGCGAGCGCCTGGGCGTCCGCGACGGTCTCGACGGAGCCAGAGGTCTCGCCCAGACTGACCGCCGCCGATGCGCGGTCCGACTCGCCGGCGAGCACGGCCGCCGTGCCGAGGGTCGTCGCGGCCGCGGCGTAGGCCAGCACCCGTCGGCGCCCGAGAGAGGAAGCAGACCGCGTGGGGTCGTCTGGAGAGCAGACCATTGGTCAAACCTCTCATGCGGGAAGTGGATCGTCCACCCCCCTATCGGGCATCGGCAGAAAGGGGGACACGAGCGGCCTCCGGTAGCATCGACCGACACGTCCGCGCCTCAACACCAAGGAATCAGTGTGAAAATCCTCGTCACCGGCGGAGCCGGCTTCATCGGCTCCAACTTCGTCCGCCGCACTCTCGAAGACGCCTACCCGGGTCTCGAAGGCGCCGAGGTCGTCGTCCTCGACGCCCTCACCTACTCGGGCAACGAGGCCAATCTCGCCTCCGTGGCCGACTCGCCCCGGTACTCCTTCGTCAAGGGCGACATCCGCGACGGCGCACTCCTCGACACGCTCTTCCCCGGGGTGGACGCCGTCGTCCACTTCGCCGCGGAGTCGCACGTCGACCGTTCCGTCCGCGACGCGTCGATCTTCGTCGAGACGAACGTGCTGGGCACCCAGCAGCTCCTCGACGCCGCCCTGCGCAACGACCTGAAGCGCTTCGTCCACGTCTCGACCGACGAGGTGTACGGCTCGATCGCCGAGGGGTCGTGGGCAGAAGACCGCCCGCTCGAGCCCAATTCGCCGTACTCCGCCTCGAAGGCGGGCAGCGACCTCCTGGCCCGCAGCTACCACCGCACCCACGGCCTCAACGTCTCGATCACGCGCTGCAGCAACAACTACGGCCCGTTCCACTTCCCCGAGAAGGTCATCCCCCTCTTCGTCACGAACCTCATCGACGACAAGCACGTCCCCCTCTACGGCGAGGGCAACAACATCCGCGACTGGCTGCACGTCGACGACCACACGCGCGGGATCGCCATGGTGCTCGTCGACGGCCGCGCGGGCGAGATCTACAACATCGGCGGTGGCACCGAGCTCACCAACCGCGAGCTGACCGAGATGCTGCTCGAGTCCACCGGCAAGGACTGGTCCTACGTCGACCGCGTCGCGGACCGCCTCGGCCACGACCTCCGGTACTCCGTCGACATCTCCAAGATCCGCGACGAACTCGGCTACGAGCCTCGCGTCCCGTTCGCCGACGGACTCGCGGAGGTCGTGCAGTGGTACCGCGACAACCGTCAGTGGTGGGAGCCCCTGAAAGAGCGCGCGGCCCTCTGATGAGCACTCCGCAGAACCTCCGTTACCTCGTCACCGGCGCCCGCGGCATGCTCGGGTCCGACCTCCTCGAGGCTCTCTTCGGCCGCGAGGTGACCGTGCTCGGTCGCGCCGACCTCGACGTCACGGACCGCGACGCGGTCTTCTCCGCGGTGGCCGGGCACGACGTCGTGATCAACGCCGCGGCCTACACGGCGGTCGATGCGGCGGAGACCGACGAGGAGGCGGCCCGAGCCGTCAACGGGACCGCAGCCGGTCTGCTCGGCGAGGCCACCGCCTCCTCGGGGGCGAGACTCGTCCAGGTCTCGACCGACTACGTCTTCGACGGCACCGCCACGGAGCCCTACGCGGAGTCCACTCCCCTGGCTCCGGTCAGTGCCTACGGCCGCACCAAGGCCGAGGGCGAGCGCCTGGCCCGTGAGGCCAACCCCGACGGCACCTACATCGTCCGGACGGCCTGGCTCTACGGGCAGCACGGTCCGAACTTCGCGAAGACCATGCTCCGCCTGGCATCCACCCACGACACGGTGAGCGTCGTCGACGACCAGATCGGTCAGCCGACCTGGACTCTCGACCTCGCCGAGCAGATCGTCCGACTCGTCGACTCCGACGCACCGGCCGGTGTCTACCACGGCACGAACGGCGGTCGCGCGAGCTGGTTCGACTTCGCCCGTGCGGTCTTCGAGACCGCCGGTCTGGATGCCGACCGCGTGAAGGCGACCGACAGCTCGAGCTTCGTCCGCCCCGCCCCCCGCCCGGCGTTCAGCGTCCTCGGCCACGACGCGTGGACCGCTGCCGGCCTCGCTCCGCTGCGTCCGTGGGACGAAGCACTCCACGACGCCGCCGCGAAGGGGGTCTTCTCGTCCGATGACGACACTCCGAGTGGTCGTTGACCAGGTCCTCGCACCCGTTCCCGGCGGCATCGGCCGCTACACCGTCGAGCTCACGCGGAGTCTCATCGCGAACGCCCCGCGAGGGTGCGACGTCGAAGGCGTCGTGGCGGCCCACCCGCAGGCGGAGTACGACCGGCTCACCGATCTGATCCCCGGTCTCTCCGGGCTGGCCAAGGCGCCGCTCGGTCGGCGGGAGCTCTCGCTCGCCTGGCAGACCGGACTCGCCGGGCTCCCCGGGCGGGGCATGGTGCACTCGACGAGCCTGCTCGCACCGCTGTTCCGGCACGACCGTGCGCTCGAGCCCGCGACGCAGACCGTCGCGACCATCCACGACACGGTCCCGTGGACCCACCCGCACACGCTCACCCCTCGCGGTGTCCGCTGGCACAAGGCGATGGCCCGGCGCGCGCACCGGTTCGCCGACGCCGTCGTCGTCCCGACCCATGCGGTGGCCGACGAGCTCTCCGAGCGCTTCGACTTCGGCGATCGCCTCCGCGTCATCGGCGGCGCCGTCAGCCGGGACCTCACCGTGCCCGCCGATGCAAACGCCGTCGCCGACGAACTGGGTCTGCCCGAGGCCTACGCCCTCAGCATCGGCACGCTCGAACCACGGAAGGGCATCGAGCCCCTCATCCAGGCCATGGGACACCCCGACGCCCCCGACATCCCGCTCCTCATCGTGGGGCCGGCCGGTTGGGGCGACGTCAGCATCGCGGACATCGTCGCCCGCGAGAACCTGCCGGAGGACCGCGTGCGGTCGCTCGGCTTCGTCAGCGACCAGCAGTTGGCCGTGCTGCTGCAGCGCGCGACGGTCTTCGTCTTCCCGAGCCTCGCCGAGGGCTTCGGCCTGCCGGTGGTCGAAGCCCTGAGCCTGGGCACCCCGACGATCATCTCGGACACTCCGGCCCTCGTCGAGGTCGCGGCCGACGCCGCGGCCGTCGTGGCGCGAGACGACCCCGAGCACTACCCCGAGCGCCTCGCTCAGGCCATGTACCAGATCGTCAACGACGTCGAGCTCAGCACGCGGCTGGGAGTGGTCGGCATCGACCGCTCGCACGCCTTCAGCTGGTCGGACTCGGCGGACAAGGTCTGGCAGCTGCACGCCGACCTCTAGACCCGTCGACCCGATCCGTCGGGGCTCGGCCGACGGGGTCGAGTCCGGACGGGCGGAGGCCCGTCAGGCCACGAGCGAGCAGCGCGAGGCCCGTCCGCCCGCGAGCGAGCAGCGCGAGGCCGGTCAGCCCGCGGCGGACGCGGTCGCGGCGGCGACGTCGGCGCGGATGATCGTGTAGTCGGGGTAGACGTTGTCGTAGGTCGGAGGCACGATCTCGAGGTCGCCGATCTCCTGCCCCTTCGTCTTCAGCGCCAGCTCGACGAACGCGCTCAGCGCTCCCCGAGGGATGTCGGTGTCGACGGTCTGCACGCCCGCGCTCGCGACCGCCTGGAACTTCGCCAGGACGGTCGTCGGCTGGAACTGGGTCAGCAGGGCCTGCTGCACCTCACGCTGTCTGACCATCCGGTGGTAGTCGTCCGATCCGTGCCGCGCTCGGGCGTACCAGAGGGCGTGGTAGCCGTCGAGGGTCTGTCGGCCGGGCTCGATCCACCCGTCGACGTTGATGGGCTCACCGGCCGCGTCGACGCCGCCGTTGATCGGGAGACGACCCTCGGTGTTGTCGACCTCGATGCCGCCGAGAGCGTCGATCAACTGCGCGAAGCCCTCCATGTCGATCAGCACGTAGTACTGCAGGGTCAGACCGGTGACGCCGGACACGGCGTCGCGCATAGCCTCGACCCCGGCGTTCGAGCCGTTCTGTTCGGCATCGGGATAGAGCTCGGGGTGCTCTTCACCGTAGGTGTAGAGGTAGCTGATCAGGCAGTCGTCACCGCAGGAGTACCCGTCCGGGTAGACGCCCCAGAGCGGCGATCCCTCGGAGAAGGGCGAGTTGTACAGATTGCGGGGGATCCCGATGAGCGTGGCCGCCCCGGTCTCGGCGTCGATGCTCGCGACCGAGATGCTGTCCGGACGCAGCCCCGTGCGATCGGCCCCCGCATCGCCGCCGAGCAGCAGGATGTTGTACCGGCCGTCGACGGGGTCGGCCGCCTGGGCCTGAGAGGTGAAGAGGTCGTTGAGCAGCCCGTGCTGCACACCCGAGAGATAGGCGCCCCAGGCGGCCGGGCCGACGGTGACGAAGAGCAGCAGGGCCATCACGCCCGCCAGGAAGCCGCGCGACGTCGGATTCGTACGGACGATGCGGAGGAGTCTGAGGGTGTCGAGGGTCAGCACGACCCACAGCACCGCGAAGTAGACCAGGTAGACCTGCACGATGGTCAGGGCCACGACGCTCGTCGCCATCTCGATCAGGGGGCGGCGGAAGAACAGCGCCGAGAGCAGCACGACGACCAGCACGGCCCAGAAGACGAGGGTCGAGGCGAGCCCGATCCGACCCAGTCGCCGGTTGCCGGCCAGGACCTGGGCGGAGCCTGGCACGAGCACGTTCAGCACGACCAGCACCCAGGCCCGCCGGGTCATGAACGGCTCCGACCCGAGGTCGGGGTTGCGGACCGGCAGAGCCGTGCTCACAGCGACCGCTGCAGGGCCGTGTTCTTCTCCTCGACGAGCTCGCCGAGGCTGGTCGCGTAGTCCGTCAGCCGGGCGGCGAGGCCCGGGTCGGAGACCCCGAGGATGCGCGCGGCGAGGAGGCCGGCGTTGGCCGCCCCGCCGATGGAGACCGTCGCGACCGGGATGCCGGCCGGCATCTGCACGATCGACAGCAGGGAGTCGAGACCGTCGAGCTTCGCCAGGGCGACGGGCACGCCGACGACGGGCAGGGTGGTGACCGAGGCGAGCATCCCCGGGAGGTGCGCCGCGCCTCCTGCACCCGCGATGATGACGCCGAGACCGCGCCCGGCGGCCTCGCGCCCGAACCGGATCATCTTGTCGGGCGTGCGGTGCGCGGAGACGACCTCGACCTCGTGCGCGATGCCGAACTCGGAGAGGATCTCGGACGCGCTCCGCATCGTCGGCCAGTCGCTGTCGGACCCCATGACGATCGCGACCCGCGGCGGCGTGCCGGGATCGTTCGCGACGGAGGGGGCGAAGGAGGCGCGGTTCGGGTCGGACACGAGCTAGAGGATAGCGTCAGCCCTCGAAGAACGCCGCACCGGCGCGCGCCCGGTAGGTCGCCTCGTCGAGGTCGTCGCCGGTCGCCGTCACGTGCCCGACCTTCCGACCGGGGCGCGGGTCCTTGCCGTAGTCGTGCACCTTGACCGACGGGTGATCCGCCATGAGCGCGGGGAGCCGCTCGGCCAGGGTGCCCGCCTCGGGCCCTCCGAGCACGTTCACCATGACGCTCCAGGCGTCATGCGGTCTCGTGTCGCCCAGAGGGAGGTCGAGGACGGCACGGAGGTGCTGCTCGAACTGACTCGTCGTCGATCCGTCGATCGTCCAGTGCCCCGTGTTGTGCGGGCGCATCGCCAGCTCGTTGATCAGCAGGCGGTCGTCGTCGGTCTCGAACAGCTCGACGGCCAGCACGCCCGTCACCCCGAGCCGCTCGGCAACCGTGCGCGCGATGGCCTCCGCGGCCTCCGCCAGACGACCCGCGCTCTTCGGCGCCGGCGCGATGACCTCCGCGCAGACGCCGTCGCTCTGCACGCTCTCGACGAGGGGCCAGGCGACGATCTGACCGCTCGGGCGGCGGGCCACCGACTGAGCGAGCTCGCGGCGGAAGTCGACCAGCTCCTCCACGAGCAGTGCCTCTCCGTCGGCCAGGTCGGCGAACCAGTCGTCAGCACCGTCGGCCTCGCGGACGACCCGCACGCCCTTGCCGTCGTAGCCGCCGCGGGCAGTCTTGACGACCGCGCTGCCGCCGTGCTCCGCGAGGAACCGGCCGAGCGCCTCGGCGTCGCGCACGGCCGCCCAGTCGGGCACGGGCAGACCCAGCTCGCTGAGCCGACGGCGCATGACGATCTTGTCCTGCGCGACGGCCAGCGCCTCGGGCGACGGGTGGACGGCGACGCCGGCGTCGACGAGCGCCCGGAGGACGTCCTGCGGGACGTGCTCGTGGTCGAAGGTCACCGCATCGACGTCGCGGGCGAAGGCGAGGACCGTCTCGACCTCGTGGTAGTCACCCACCTGCGTCGCGGCGAGGCGCGCCGAGCTGCCCTCCGTCTCGGCCAGGACGCGGATGTCGAGTCCGAGATGGATGGCCGGGGGGACCATCATGCGGGCCAGCTGCCCGCCTCCGATCACGCCGATCCGGTAGGCCATGGTGTCTCCTCGATGCGGGCGTCCGTCCCGGACCCGGCGCGGGGCCGGTCCGAGAGGGGCGCGGTAGAATCTTCCGGGCTCGTCGAGCCCTCCCCATCTTGGCCGATACCCCGAGGAGGCGCATGCGCCGGCTCGCCCTGCAGCTCGTCCGCTACGGCACCGTCGGCGCCCTCGGGGTCGTCGTCGACCTGGGTCTGTTCAACGTCTTCCGGGCGACGGTCTTCGACCCGGAGCGCATCGCGGCCGGGCCGCTACTCGCCAAGGTCGCCTCGGGAGTCATCGCCATCGTCGTCGTCTGGCTGGGCAACCGGTACTGGACGTTCCGCGCGACGCGTCGCAGCCGCGCCCTCCGCGAGGCCGTCGAGTTCTTCGGCGTGGCGCTCGGAGGTCTCCTGATCGGGCTGGCCTGCCTCGGGGTGTCCCACTACGTGCTCGGATTCCGATCGGCAGCGGCCGACAACGTCTCGAGCAACGTCGTCGGCCTCGCCCTGGGCTCGGTCTTCCGGTTCACGCTCTACAAGCTCTGGGTGTTCCACCCCGCGCGGACCGGCATCGAGGCTCAGGGGCGGCCGAGTCCCCTGTAGTCGAAGCCGGCCGCACGCCAGGCCACGGAGTCGAGCGTGTTGCGGCCGTCGACGACGCGAGGGTGCGACACGAGTCCGGCGACGACGGCCGGGTCGAGCTCACGGAACTCGGTCCACTCGGTGAGGACGAGGACGACGTCGGCGTCGCGGAGCGCCGACTCGACGTCCGTCGCGTACTCGAGCTCGGGCGCCACGCGACCGGCCGTGGCGTTCGCCTCGGGATCGAACGCGGTGACGATCGCGCCGCTCGCCCGGAGGCGGCGCGCCACGTCGAGCGCGGGCGAATCGCGGACGTCGTCGCTGTTCGGCTTGAAGGCCAGCCCCAGCACCGCGACGCGGGCACCGGCGAGGTCGCCGACGAGCTCGCCGGCCAGCGCGACGACGCGATCGCGACGACGGAGGTTGATGGCGTCGACGTCGGCCAGGAAGGCGAGCGAGTCGAGGCCGAGCTCGTCGGCTCGGGCCTGGAACGCCCGGATGTCCTTCGGGAGGCAGCCACCGCCGAAGCCGATGCCGGCGTTGAGGAACTTGCGACCGATGCGCGCGTCGTAGCCGATGGCGTCGGCGAGCTGGGTGACGTCGGCGCCGGTCGCCTCGGCGACCTCGGCCATGGCGTTGATGAACGAGATCTTCGTGGCGAGGAACGCGTTGGCCGAGACCTTGACGAGCTCGGCCGTGGCGTAGTCGGTGACCAGACGCGGCGTCTCGGCCGCGAGCGCGGTCGCGTAGACGGCGTCGAGCTGGGCGGCGGCCCGCTCGCCGGTCTCGCCTCGTGCGACGCCGTAGACGAAGCGATCGGGGGTGAGGGTGTCTTTGACGGCGAAGCCCTCGCGGAGGAACTCGGGGTTCCAGGCCAGATCGGCCCCCGAGGAGGCGCGCACCAGCTCGGAGAGGCGACTCGCCGTCCCGACCGGGACGGTCGACTTGCCCACGACGAGGTCGCCGTCGGCCAGGTACGGGAGGAGCCCCTCGACGGCCGCGTCGACGTAGGTGAGGTCGGCCGCGTGGCTGCCCTTCGTCTGCGGTGTGCCGACGGCGACGAAGTGGACCTCGGCGCCCGCGGCGTCGGCGAGATCCGTCGAGAATCGGAGCCGACCCGAGTCGAGCGCCCGGCCGAGGACCTCGGGGAGGCCCGGCTCGAAGAAGGGGGCGCGCCCCGCCGACAGCTCGGCGACCTTGCGCTCGTCGACGTCGATGCCGACGACCTCGTGCCCGAGCTCGGCCATGCAGGCCGCGTGCACGGCGCCGAGGTAGCCGCAACCGATCACAGAAATACGCATGGAGACACCTTTTGTCGTTCGAGGGTCGGAACGGGTCTAGTCGCCGTTCCAGAGGGGCGCCCCGTCCACCGGGGCCGATTGGTCGTGCTGCCGCCGCTGCGCGACGAAGTTCGTGTTCGATTCCATCATGTCGTGAAGAGTGGACTGCACGAGGTCGGCCCCCGGCACGTCCCACAGCACGACGGGCCGATCGAGACCGCTGTTGATCAGGACGTCGCCGCTGCGGAACAGACTCTGCACGCCGTTCTTCCTGACCGTCAAATCGTAGCCGCGGCTGTGGAGGAGCTCCTGGCGGGTCCGGACGAGCAGCCCCCGCCGCAGGATGATGCGACGCGTCGTGATGACGTAGTGCCGACCGAGCCACACCAGCAGGGGGACGAGCCAGACCAGCACGATGAGCACCCCGGCGGCGGCGAAGACCAGCGTGTTCTGCCAGTCGGCGTCGAAGCGCCCGCCGAGGTACCCCGTCGCGGCGCACACCGCGACGAGCGCGACCGACGGCCAGAACATGACGCGGGAATGCGGCCGGAGGCGCGCGACGACGGCCTCGGGGGCCTGCTGGTCGGCGGTGCTCATGGGGTCATTCATAGCGCAGGTGGGTGACGTCGCCGCTGGACACCGCCGCATCGGCCCCTGTGCGGGGTCGGACCACCAGGCGTCCGGTCGGGTCGATCGCGACGGCGACGCCGTGCAGATCCGTCCCGTCGGGCAGCTCGACGCGGACGTCGCGCCGCAGGGTCGAGCAGTCCGTCGAGACGCGGGCGTGGAGTCCGGACGCCATCGCGTCGCCCCCGTGCTCGACGAGGGTGCCGAAGAGACCGAGGGTCTCGTCGAGGAACGCGGCCAGCACCCGATCGGCGAGGTCGGAGGCGGCGCCGTCGACCCCGTGCAGCGACAGAGACGTGGAGGTCGGAGTCGGCAGGCGTTCCGCCGGCACGGTGAGGTTGACGCCCACGCCGATCACGACTGCGCCGTCCGGTCGGGCCTCGGCCAGCACACCGCAGATCTTCCGGCCGTCCACCTGCACGTCGTTGGGCCACTTGAGACCGACCTCGCCCCGACCGGGCGCCACCAGGGAGGCGAGGGAGGCGCGCATCGCCACCCCGGCCAGCAACGGCAGCCAGCCGAGGGACGACCCGTCGAGCCCCCTCGCGTCGAGCAGCACGCTCGCCGCGAGGGTCTCGTCGGGCGGTGCCGACCACGAGCGGTCGAGTCGCCCACGGCCCGCGGTCTGACGCAGGGTGGCCACCACGCCGCCGTGACGGGAGTCCGTTCGGGCGACCAGGTCGGCGTTGGTGGAACCTGTCGTCCCGACGTGCTCGAAGAACGGGCTCCGTGCCGAGCTGAGTGGGAAGGTCATCGCGTCAGCCTAGGCCGGACGGCGCCGGGTGTTCACGGAACCCACCACGGACGATGCTCCCCACGCGTGGAAACCTCCAACGGTGTCGGACGACGTGGTCAGTAGAGTGAGGCGGGTGACCTCCGACACGACGCCCTCCCCCGAGACCACCGCCGGCACCGAGCCCGACCTGCACACCACCGCGGGCAAGCTGGCCGACCTCCGGGCGAGGTACCACGAGGCCGTGACGGCCAGCGGCGAGGCGGCCGTCGCCAAGCAGCACGCCAAGGGCAAGAAGACCGCTCGCGAGCGCATCGACCAGCTGCTCGACCCCGGCTCGTTCGTCGAGCTCGACGAGTTCGTCCGCCACCGCACGCACGCCTTCGGCATGGAGGCGAAGCGCCCCTACGGTGACGCCGTGGTGACCGGCACCGGCACGATCCACGGTCGTCAGGTGGCCGTCTACAGTCAGGACTTCACCATCTTCGGCGGGTCCCTCGGCGAGGTCGCCGGCGAGAAGATCATCAAGGTGATGGAGCTCGCTCTGAAGACCGGCGTCCCGATCCTCGGCATCCTCGACTCGGGCGGCGCCCGCATCCAGGAGGGGGTCGTCGCCCTCGGCAAGTACGGCGAGATCTTCCGTCTGAACACGGCCGCGTCGGGTGTCATCCCGCAGATCTCGCTGATCATGGGCCCGGCCGCCGGAGGCGCGGTGTACTCCCCCGCGTTGACCGACTTCGTCATCATGGTCGACAAGACGAGCCACATGTTCGTCACCGGCCCCGACGTCATCAAGACGGTCACCGGAGAGGACGTCGGCTTCGAGGAGCTCGGCGGCGCGCTGACGCACAACAAGATCAGCGGGGTGTCGCACTACCTCGCCAGCGACGAGGACGACGCGCTCGACTACGCGCGCTCGCTGCTGTCGTACCTGCCCGACAACAACCTGTCCGAACCGCAGGTCTTCGACCGGGCCGTCGAACTCGAGACCACCGACCACGACCGTGCGCTCGACACGATCATCCCCGACAGCCCGAACCAGCCCTACGACGTGATGACCGTCATCGAGCACGTCGTCGACGACGGCGAGTTCCTCGAGGTCCAGCCGCTGTTCGCGCCGAACATCGTGATCGGCTTCGGCCGCGTCGAGGGTCGCTCGGTCGGCATCATCGCGAACCAGCCCTCGGCGATGGCCGGCACCCTCAACATCGAGGCCGGCGAGAAGGCCAGCCGCTTCGTGCGGTTCTGCGACGCCTTCGGCATCCCCATCCTCACGCTGGTCGACGTCCCCGGCTACCTGCCGGGCACCGATCAGGAGTGGACCGGCGTGATCCGCCGCGGGGCGAAGCTGCTCTACGCCTACGCCGAGGCGACGGTGCCCCTGGTGACCGTGATCACCCGCAAGGCGTACGGCGGGGCCTACATCGTGATGGGTTCGAAGCAGCTCGGCGCCGACATCAACCTCGCCTGGCCGACGGCCGAGATCGCCGTGATGGGCGGCCAGGGCGCCGTGAACATCCTCTACCGCAACGAGATCAAGGCCGCGGAGGCCGCGGGCGAGGACGTCGCGGCCGTGCGCAGCCGCCTGGCGAAGGAGTACACCTACAACGTCGCGAGTCCGTTCCTCGCAGCCGAGCGCGGCGAGCTCGACGGGGTCATCGAGCCGTCCGCCACCCGCGTCGCCGTCATCAAGGCCCTGCGGGCCCTCCGCACGAAGCGGGCCGCACAGCCCGCGAAGAAGCACGGGAACATCCCCCTGTGAGCGGACGGCACGCCGCGCTCCCGGTCGACGGAGACCCGCGCGAGGTCCTCGCCGATCCCGCGCCCGCCCTGCCCGTCATGCTGACCATCGTCTCGGGGCGTCCCACCGACGACGAGCTCGCGGCCATCACGGCCGTCCTGGCGGCCGGCGAGGCCGCGGCGGCCGCGGAGCAGGCCACCCTCCTCGTGCCGCAGCCCGAATCGGCGTGGACGCGCTCGAGACGTCGCCCCCGAGGGCCGTTGACCGTCGGACCGGGCCACTGGCGCTCGTTCTCGGGCTGATCGACCCGACCCGCGCCTCCTCGGCGCCGTTGTCCCCCGCGCGTCATGCGGCTCCGGGTCGACAACCCGGCACATCGGCACCGTTCCGGCCACCCGAACAGGGGTAGACGAGGTTATCGTCCCCTGGTTGTCCCCCTAAATGTCGACTTTGCACTCGGTGCGACGACGGGCATCATTGTTCTTGCTAGGTGTAACTCTTCGAGTCGCACCACCGTTTGAGAATCAACTAGGGTAAGCGGGTTCTCAATCGGGGGCGGGTCAGGGCGGCATTCGGGTTGCCGCCCTGATCCGAAATCTTCCAGAAGGGCCGGACATCGTCCGGCCCTTCTTCTTTTCGGGCGTTCAGGCCGAGAGGGTCCTCGGGATCTGCAGCCAGAGCTGGACCTCGTCGTCGTCGCCCTCGTCGTCGTCCGACGTGCTCGAGAAGCCGCGCCCCAGGGCGCTCGAACTCGGATCCGGCGATCCGAGCCCGACCACGGTCACGGCGTGGTCGCCCCCGCCCGGCACCGTCCTGATGACGATGCGATCGGCGACCGAACCGTGCAGCGCATCGGCCAGAGTCCGATGGATGCGCGCCAGATCCGCACCGTCGACGTCATCGAGGCCGCCCTCGTCGAGCAGGCTCACGACCGCCCCGCGCCGACGAGCCGCCATCACCTCGCGCCGCACGTCGTCGTCGAGCAGACGTCGACCGCGGATCTCGTCTCGGATGGCGCCCTCGAGGTTCAAGCACTCGCGCCGCTGCTCGGCGCTCAGATCGCCGTCCTGAGACACGATGGCGAGCAGCATCGGACGGGCCGTCCGTCCGGTCTGCAGCAGGCGGTACTGACGCTCGTTGACATGGGCCTCCTGGGCCGCCTGCCAGTCGGCCGCCTCGTGCTCGGCGAGGATGAACTCCCGCGTCTCGCGACTCGCCCGCGTCAACGACGACGACATGGCGGTGGCGAACGCGACCCAGGTCACGCTGCCGATCACGCCGAGATCGGCGAGGGTGTCGGCTCCGCTCCAGGCCGCACCGTGCAGCGCCATGAAACCCACCCCGAGCCAGGCGAACGCCTGCCGGTGACGCGTGGCGACGATGACCATCAAGGTGCCGATCGCGGCCACGTACCACGTGGCGTAGCCGTTCCTCCCCGCCGCGTCGAGCTGCGACGTGATCTGCAACGGGATGACGATGCTCACCGCCAGTGCGAAGGCCGCGATCCAGACGGGCATCGCCGGCCCCCTGCCCGGCCAGAGCGCGGCGACGGTCGCCGCCGCGTACGCGACCATGCAGGCGACGACGGGCCAGGGATCGTCGAACCGGTCGAGCGAGACCGAGGCCAGCACGAGGTGGTAGCAGGAGAAGACGGCGGCCAGCAGCACGATGAGCCATCGCGGCACGGAGACCCTCATGAGAGCCGTCCCGGCAACGGCGGAGTGATGTCGCCGCTCGGCCACAGCAGACGGACGATCGTGCCGTCGCCCGGCCGCGAGTCGATGCAGGCACGTCCGCCGGCGTTCCGCAGGCGCTCGACGATGGAGACCCGGACGCCGAGGCGCTCCCCGGGGACCACGGCGGGGTCGAAGCCGTGCCCGGTGTCGCCGACCTCGATCAGAGCCCCGCCGTCCGGGCCCGAGTGGATGCCGACCCATCGACGGACACCGTCCCCGTGGCCGGCGTGCTGCGAGCTGTTGACGAGGGCCTGCACGGCGGCGCTGTACAGGGCCTCGGCCGCGGCGGACGGGACGCTGCACCCCATGAGGTCGCCCACCTTCAGATCGACCGACACCCCCATCTCGGAGCTCACGACGGCGAGCCGCTCGCGCAGGGACTCGAGGGTCGTCGTCGATTCGTCGAACGGCGTCGCCGCCGCCGCCGAGGCGAGGTGCGCCACGGCGTTCCGGGCCATGTTCGTCGCCAGGACGCGCTCGTCGGGCGAGTAGGCGCGAGCGGCCTGGATGAACGTCGTGAGGACGCTGTCGTGCACGATCGCGTCCACCTGGACCCGCTCGAGCTCCGTCGCGTGCTCGCGGATGGCGTTCGAGTAGCGCGCGACGGCGAGAGCCTGCGCCGCATCGACGTTCGCGGCCGCCTGCCGCAGGATCACGACCAGGATGAGCACGGCTCCCCCGAGCAGCACGGCGTAGGTCGAGTCGAGGGCGGCGTGCGCCAGCGACACCGCGCCTCCTGAGGGGGTCAGACGGATCAGGCCGTAGACCAACGGGGCGACGAACAGGTACCCGACCGCGATCCAGGCTGTGAACGCGTACGCGGCCGCAGCCGTCGCGACGGTGCAGAGGTACCAGAGCCACGGCACCGACGTCTGCACCGCGCTGGGGTCGTTCACCGCCAGCGGCCAGGTGATCAGCGCGATGAGGTACGAGATGGCGACGAAGGCCGCAGCGGTCTCGGCGCCGCGGACGACGATGCTCGCGACGGCGACGGCGACGAACCCGCCGAAGATCGAGATGCCGATGAACCACGCCCACGCTTCTTGCATGGACCCGATCTGGTCGACCATCGACGGGATGGTCTGCACGCCGAAGACGATGCCGCCGGCCCCGACGACCCGGCCCACGACCTTCTCGAGGAGCGCCCGACTGATCGGGTTCCGTGACGGACGCGGCGGCGCCGTCGGCCCGACGGAGGCCTGGTCAGCGACCATCCCCGCCGTCCGCGTCGAGACCGGGGAGGATTCCGTCCTCGACGGCACGGCGCAGCAGGTCGACCTTGGTCGGAGCGGGACGACCCACCTCGACGTACTTGACGCGGATCCGGTCGAGGTACTCGCGCGCGGTCGAGTACCCGATGCCGAGCTGCTGCGCGGCGAGCTTGAGCGGCAGTCCCGAGGCGTAGAGGTGCAGGATCTCGCGCTCGCGCCGTCCGAGCTGCGCCTTCGCGAAGTCGCGGTCGGCGTCGATCGCGCTCGCCCACTCGAGGTTGTTCAGCACGTCGCCGCGGGCCACCGTCGCGACGGCGGCCATGACCGTCTTCGTGGCGGACGACTTCGGGATGACGCCGGCGGCGCCGGCGGCGAGCGCCTCGCGGACGGACGCGACGCGGTCGGCGATGCTGTGCACCAGGACGGCCGAGCCGGTCGCCTGGACGCGCTTGACGTTCTCGGTGACGGTAGAGCCGTCGCCGAGCGACAGATCGAGCACGACGACGTCGACCTCACGGCCAGAGAGGTTCTCGACGAGCTCTTGCACGCCGGCGGCCGTCAGCACGACCTCGAAGCCCTCGTTCTGGCACGCCGCCTGGATGCCCAGCCGCACCGACTCGTGATCGTCGACGATCGCGACGCGCACGGGCACGGTCGTCGGGGCGGGCTTGTTCGGATCAGTCGATGTCTCAGACACGGTGTTCCTTCGCTCGGCGTGCGTCCGGGCCCCTGGAAACCCCGGGCGTGCACGGGCCCCATCGTATCGGCATATCGGTCGGGGCTCGGGGTCCGGGGCTCGGGGTCCGCGTCGACGGGTCAGGCCCGGACGAGCCGCGCGACCGTCTCGACGTGGTGGGTGTTGGGGAAGAGGTCGTACGCGGCGAGCGCGTCGACGTCGTACCCGAGGTCGCGGAACAGGGCGATGTCGCGGGCCAGGGCGACCGGGTCGCACGCGACGTACACGATCTGGGCCGGTACGAGCCCGGCGATCTCCGTGACGACGTCTCGACCGGCGCCCGACCGCGGCGGGTCGAGCACCACGGTCGAGGCGGCGTAGCGACCACGGTCGAGGGATCCCGCCTGGGCGGCGGTCTGGCGGATCCAGCGCTCGACCCGCCCGGTCACCGCCGAGGCGCCGAGCCAGTCGGCGAGGTTCTCGGACGCGTGCTCGGTGGCGCGTTCGTCGCTCTCGACGCTGGTGATGCGGGTCCCCGCGCCGAAGGCGTCACCGACGGCCGCGGCGAGCAGGCCGACGCCGCCGTAGAGGTCGAGGTTCGCGGCCTTCGGGTCGAACAGGTCGGGTCGGATCGACTGCTGGACGGCCTCCGTCAGCGTCGTGGCGGCCTCGCGGTGCACCTGCCAGAAGCCCCGGTCGTCGAGTCGGAACTCGCGGTCGCCGACCGTCTCGTAGATCGTGGTGCGCGACTGGTCGCCGATGACGAGACGGGCGCCGCCGACGCTCGGGGCCAGCACGTCGATGTGGGCCTCACCCGGGAAGGCGTCGCCGAGCGGCGCCGCCTCGACGAGCTCGGGAGTCGCGAGCGGGAGGTCGTCGACCTGCACGACCGTGTGCGACCGTGCCGCGTACGGCCCCGTGCGTCCGTCGGCGTCGACGTGCAGTCGCACGCGCGTGCGCCAGCCGGTGCCGCCGCGCTCGTCGTCACCCGGCAGGGCCGCGACCTCGACGTCGGACCGCTCGGCGTCGAGACCGCCGGTGCGGGTCAGCGCATCGCGGAGAACCTGCCTCTTGAGCTCGCGCTGATGGGCCAGGTCGATGTGTCCGAACTCGGCGCCGCCGGCCCGCGCCGAGGGGTCGACCTCGACCGCGGCGGCCGACCAGACGTGAGGCCTGCGGTGCTCGCTCGCCTCGACGACCGACACGGTCTCGGCACGCCAGAACGACTTCTTGCGGTCTTCCGTGATGCGCGCCACGACCCGCTCGCCCGGCAGCGTGTCCGAGACGAAGACGACGCGGCCGTCCAGTCGCGCCACCGAGATCCCCCCGTGTGCGATGCCCGTCACGTCCAGTTCGACCTCTCGGCCCTGCATGTCTCCCATACGACGAGTCTGACAGGCTGGTCGACATGACCGTTCCCCTCTTCCTGGCGAGCACCTCCCCGGCCCGTCTGTCGCTGCTCCGGTCGGCTGGCGTCGAACCCGTCCTGATCAGCCCCGGGGTCGACGAGGAGGCGGCGGTCGCCGTCGCCGAAGCGGCCGCGGGTCGGGCGCTGACGGCGGCCGAGACGGTGGCGCTGCTGGCGAGGGCGAAGGCCGAGGCCGTGCTCGACACCCGGCGCGACGGCCTCCCCCTCGACGGGCTCGTCCTCGGCGGCGACTCCGCCTTCGAGTTCGACGGCGAGGTGCACGGCAAGCCCCACGAGCCCGCGATCGCCCTCGAGCGCTGGCGGCGGATGGCCGAGATCGGTCACGGCACCCTCTGGTCGGGTCACTGGCTGATCGACCATCGGGGCGGGGCGCCCCGTCGGAGCCCCGAGCACCCCGAAGGAGGCGCGGGTCGGGTCGCGAGCGCGACGCTCACCTTCGCCGACGATCTCGACCCCGACGAGCTCGCCGCCTACGTGGCCACGGGTGAGCCCCTCGAGGTGGCCGGGGCCTTCACCATCGACGGGCGAGCGGCCGCCTTCATCACCCGCATCGACGGGACGCCGAGTGCCGTCGTCGGCCTGTCGCTGCCGGAGCTCCGAGCCATGGTGCGCGCGTTCGGCGTGCCGTGGCACGAGCTCTGGAACTCGTCGACCGCGGGTCTCTTGTAGAACTCGTCACGCGCCTCCGGCGCCTTTTTGTGCACGTCAGCCAAAGACCGGTGAGAGGTGCCCAATAGGCTGAGGGACTATGCCGCGTATCAGCAAGGTCCTCATCGCCAACCGTGGAGAGATCGCCGTCCGGGTGATCCGGGCCGCGCGTGACAGCGGCATCGGCTCCGTCGCCGTCTACGCCGACCAGGATCGCGACGCCCAGCACGCCCGCCTCGCCGACGAGGCCTACGCGCTCGACGGCTCGACGAGCGCCGAGACCTACCTCGTCATCGAGAAGATCCTCTCGGTCGCCCGGCGCTCGGGCGCCGACGCCGTGCACCCCGGCTACGGCTTCCTGGCTGAGAACGCCGACTTCGCCCGCGCCGTCCAGGCGGCCGGCCTCGTCTGGATCGGGCCGTCGCCCGAGGCCATCGAGCAGCTCGGCGACAAGGTCTCCGCGAGGCACATCGCCGAGCGCGTGGGCGCGCCCCTGGCCCCCGGCACGCTCAACCCCGTCTCGGGTGCCGACGAGGTGCTCGCGTTCGTCGACCAGCACGGACTCCCCGTCGCCATCAAGGCGGCCTTCGGCGGCGGGGGTCGCGGCCTCAAGGTCGCCCGGACCCGCGACGAGGTCCCCGAGATGTTCGACTCGGCGACCCGCGAGGCCGTCGCGGCGTTCGGCCGGGGCGAGTGCTTCGTCGAGAAGTACCTCGATCAGCCGCGTCACGTCGAGACCCAGTGCCTCGCCGACGAGCACGGCAACGTCGTCGTCGTCTCGACGCGCGACTGCTCGCTGCAGCGTCGGCACCAGAAGCTCGTCGAGGAGGCCCCCGCGCCGTTCCTGACGGACGAGCAGACCGCCGCGCTGTACGAGTCCTCGAAGGCCATCCTCCGCGAGGTGGGCTACGTCGGCGCCGGCACCTGCGAGTTCCTCATCGGCAAGGACGGCACGGTGTCGTTCCTCGAGGTGAACACGCGCCTGCAGGTCGAGCACCCCGTCTCCGAGGAGGTCACCGGCATCGACCTCGTCCGCGAGCAGTTCCGTCTGGCCGAGGGCGGCGTGCTCGACTACGACGACCCCATCGCCCGCGGGCACTCGTTCGAGTTCCGGGTGAACGGCGAGGACGCCGGTCGCGGCTTCATGCCCGCCCCCGGCCCGGTCCACGTCTTCAAGGCCCCGGGCGGGCCGGGCGTGCGCGTCGACAGCGGCGTTCAGGCCGGCGACGAGATCAGCGGCTCGTTCGACTCGCTGCTCGCCAAGCTGATCGTCACCGGCCCCACGCGTGAGGTCGCGCTCGAGCGTTCGCGCCGGGCCCTGGCCGAGTTCGAGGTCGCCGGGCTCCCCACCGTCCTCCCGTTCCACCGTGCCATCGTCGACGACCCGGCCTTCGCGCCGGCCGACGGCGCCCCGTTCTCGATCTACACCCGCTGGATCGAGACCGAGTTCGACAACACCATCCCCGCCTGGAGCGGCGAGGCCGAGGCCCCCCGACCCGACGACGAGCGCACGACCGTCGTCGTCGAGGTGGGTGGCAAGCGGGTCGAGGTCTCGCTGCCGGCCGGTCTCGGTGCCCGCACCGCGCCTCCTTCGGTCGCCCCGAAGCGCCGCGGGGCCTCCCGCTCGGGTGTCGTGACGGCGACCGGCTCGTCCGTCACGTCGCCGATGCAGGCCACCGTCGTGAAGCTCGCCGTGACCGAGGGTCAGCAGGTCGTCAAGGGCGACCTCGTGCTCGTGCTCGAGGCCATGAAGATGGAGCAGCCCGTCGCCGCCCACCGCGACGGCGTCGTCTCGGGGATCGACGCCACGGTCGGCCAGACCGTCTCGTCGGGTCACGTGCTGCTCAGCATCGACTGATCGCCCCCGGCGCCCTCCTCCCCCGATCCGGTGCAGCGCATCCCGACTCAGGGAGGAGCGCCGAGGAGGCGCGGGTCGAGCAGGTCGGGACGGCCGCAGACTCTAGAGTGGTGGGCATGTCCGAGACCACCATGCACCCGCTCGACGACCGCGCCGCAGACCCCTTCGAGGTCGCCCGCACCGCCGCCGCCGAGATCGCCGACAAGACCGGCGTCGCCCACCACGACATCGCCCTGACCCTGGGCAGCGGCTGGGCCAAGGCCGCCGACCTGATCGGCGAGACCGTCGCCGAGGTCCCCGCCACCGAGATCACCGGCTTCAGCGCGTCCGCGGTCGTGGGTCACACGGGCTCGATCCGCAGCATCTTGCTGCCGTCGGGCAAGCACGCGCTCGTGATCGGCGCCCGCACGCACTACTACGAGAACCACGGCGTCCGCCGGGTGGTGCACAGCGTCCGCACCGCCGCAGCGACGGGGGCCACCACGATGATCCTCACGAACGGCGCCGGCGGCATCCGCGAGACCTGGAAGCCCGGCACTCCCGTCCTGATCAGCGATCACATCAACCTCACGGCCGACTCGCCCCTCGAGGGCGCGACCTTCATCGATCTGACCGATCTGTACTCGAAGCGGCTGCGCGACGTCGCCCGGTCGATCGATCCCTCGCTCGACGAGGGCGTGTACACGCAGTTCCGCGGGCCGCACTACGAGACCCCCGCAGAGGTGCAGATGGCCAAGGCCATCGGTGGTCACATCGTCGGCATGTCGACGGCGCTCGAGGCGATCGCGGCCCGTCAGGCCGGCATGGAGATCCTCGGCATGTCGCTCATCACGAACCTCGCGGCGGGCATCCAGACCACGCCGCTCAGCCATCAGGAGGTGCTCGAGGCCGGCCGCGAGGCCGAGCCCGTGATCAGCGACCTCCTCGCCCGCATCGTGGCCGCGCTGTGAGCCGTACCGCGCAGACCGGCGGCGACGCACTGCTCGCCCTCGCCGTCGCCTGGCGCGACCAGGACCCCGACGTCGAGACCCGCGACGAGCTCGACGCCCTGATCACGCGGGCCCGCGACGGCGACGCCGACGCGGCCGACGACCTCGGCGACCGCTTCACCGGGCGCCTCCAGTTCGGCACGGCCGGGCTGCGCGGGGCCCTCGGGGCCGGTCCGCAGCGCATGAACCGCGTGCTGGTCGCCCAGGCCGCCGCCGGTTTCGCGGCGTTCCTGACCGGGCGCGAGAGCGAGCCGTCGATCGTCATCGGCTACGACGGGCGCAGGAACTCCGACGTGTTCGCCCGCGACACCGCCGAGATCATGGCCGCGGCGGGCGTCCGGGCCACGATCCTCCCGCGGGCGCTCCCCACCCCCGTGCTCGCCTTCGCCGTCCGTCAGCTCGACGTCAGCGCCGGCGTGATGGTCACGGCGAGTCACAACCCGCCGCAGGACAACGGCTACAAGGTCTACCTCGGCGGCGTCGACGACGGATCGCAGATCGTGTCGCCCGTCGACGGCGAGATCGCCGCCCGCATCGACGAGGCCGCGCGATCGTCGGTCGCCGACATCGCCCGATCCGACGACTACAGCGTGGCGGGTGACGACCTCGTCATGGAGTACGTCCGACGGACGGCCGCCGTCGCCGGCACCTCGTCGACGGGCCGCCAGCCGAGGGTGGTCTACACGGCCCTGCACGGCGTCGGATGGGAGGTCGCGCGCCGGGTGTTCGCGACCGCCGGGTTCGCCGAGCCGATCCCCGTCAGCGAGCAGAGCGCCCCCGACGCTGCGTTCCCCACGGTCGCGTTCCCCAACCCGGAGGAGCCCGGCGCGATGGACCTCTCCTACGCCACGGCCGACCGGGTCGGCGCCGACCTGATCATCGCGAACGACCCCGACGCCGACCGTCTCGCCGTCGCCGTCCCGTCAGAGGGCGGCTGGCGTCGACTGAGCGGCAACGAGGTCGGAGCGATCCTCGGCTGGCGCGCTGCGGAACGCGCGCGGCGCACCGACACCGACGGCACGCTCGCGGCGAGCATCGTCTCGTCGCCGGCGCTCCGCGAGATCGCCCGGGTCTACGACCTCGACTACGTCGACACGCTCACCGGCTTCAAGTGGGTGTCGCGGGTCGGCGGCCTCCTCTACGGCTACGAGGAGGCGCTCGGCTACCTCGTCGACCCCGAGGTCGTCCGCGACAAGGACGGCATCTCGGCGGCCGTCGACCTGCTCGCCCTCTCCACCGAGCTGCACACGGCGGGCTCCAGCCTGGGCGAGCACCTCGTCGCGTTCGACGAGCGGTTCGGGGCCTACGCCTCGGCGCAGGTCTCCCTCCGCGTCGACGACCTCGCGACGATCGGCGCCCTCACATCGCGCCTCCGGCAGTCGCCGCCCTCGACGATCGGCTCACGACGCGTCGACCGCGTCGACGACTTCCGCGACGGATTCGGTGCGTTCCCCGCCGGGGACATCCTGCGGTACTGGCTGACCGACGGCTCGAGGGTCATCGTGCGCCCGAGCGGCACCGAGCCGAAGCTCAAGGTCTACATCGACGCCTCGAGCACCGAGGGCGATGCGATCACCAGACGCGCAGCCGCCGAGGCCGCGGTCGCCGACCTGGAGGCGGGGATGCGCGCGCTCCTGGCCTGAGGGTCGGGGGCGCGCAGCCCGGGCGTCGCTCAGCCGAGCGACTTCTGCAGCTTCTCGGTGAGCTCCTGCTGGTCGAAGTGGTTCTGGATGACGATCACGTCGGCGAATGTGCTGCCGATCGCCTCCACGAACTCGGCCGAAGTCAGGATGACCTGCGCGTCGTCGGCGACCGTCGAGATGGAGCCGATGTCGGCGGCCACCACGTCGGCCTCGATGTCGAGACGGGCGAGCACCCGCTCGGCGTTGACCTTGAGGATTCCGCTGCTGCCGATGCCGGCCCCGCAGATGGTGACGATCTTCATGACATGGCTTCCGTCTCGGTGCAGCAGGGGTCGGGGCCGGCGCTCAGGCCGGGACGCCCATCAGGCGTCTGATCTCGTCCGAGGTCGTGGCCGCGGCCAGAGCCGGGATCACCGTCTCGTCGTTGAAGACGTTCGCGAGATCGGCGACGGACTCGAGGTGAGCGCCGACGGTCGGCAGAGCGAGACCCAGCACGACCGAGACGGGGTCGTTGTGCGGATGCCCGAAGGGCACCGGCTCGGCGAGGGTGACGACGGCGAGGCCGTCGCGGACGACGCTGTCACCCGGTCGCGCGTGGGCCAGGGCGAGCCCCGGGGCGATGACGACGTACGGGCCGTGCTCGTCGATCATCCGCTCCATCTCGTCGCCGTAACCCTCGAGGGCCGCGCCCGAGGCGACGAGTGCCGCACCGGCGACGTGGACGGCCTCGCGCCAGTCGTCGACCCGGGTCGCGATGACGATGGCGCTGTCGGGCAGCGGTGGGAGCGCCACGTCAGACCGCCTCGAAGCCGCGCACGATGCGGTCGGCGAGGTCGTCGCGGTCCTCCAACGGCAGGAACGACGCCGCGGCGGCGTTCAGCTGGAACGCCTGCAGGTCGGACAGCGAATAGTCGAACGCCTGCGTCAGCAGGGCGAGCTCGCGACTGAGGCTCGTGCCGCTCATGAGGCGGTTGTCGGTGTTGACCGTCACCCGGTAGCCCAGCTGGTAGAGCAGATCGAACGGGTGGTCGTCGAGGTCGGCGCCCCAGGCCGAGATCGCCCCGGTCTGGAGGTTCGACTGCGGCGACAGCTCGAGCGCGATCTCGCGGTCGCGGACCCACGCCGCGATCGGCCCCAGCTCGACGGTCGTCTGGTCGCCGCGGTTGCGGACGACCCGGATGTCCTCTGCGAGGCGGACCCCGTGACCGAGACGCAGCGCCCGGCCGTCGAGGAGGGCCCCGCGGATGCTGTCGAGGCCGTCGGCCTCGCCGGCGTGCACGGTGACGGGGAAGAACTCACGGGCCAGGAGGTCGAACGCGGCTCGATGCGCCCCGGCCGGGTGCCCCTCTTCGGGCCCGGCGATGTCGAAGCCGACGACCCCCGTCTCGCGGTGACGGACCGCCAGTGTGGCGATCTCGAGCGAGCGGTCGCCGTGCCGCAGGGCGGTCAGGATCTGACCGACCGACAGCTCGTGCCCGCCGTCGGCGAGTTCGTCGACCGCATCGTCGATCCCCGACTGGACGGCGGCGACGGCGTCGTCGAGGGAGAGACCACCGCGGAGGTGCTGCTCGGGCGCCCAGCGGATCTCGGCGTGGACGACGCCGTCGGCCGCGAGGTCGAGCACGAACTCGCGGGCCACGCGCTCGAGCGCGGCGGCGGTCTGCATGACCCCGACGGTCACGTCGAACGTGGCGAGGTAGTCGGGCAGATTGCCGGCCGACGCCGACTCGACGAACCAGCGTCCGAGAGCCTGCGCCCCGCCCTGCACCGGCAGATCGAGACCCGCCTCGGCGGCCAGCTCGACGACGGTCTCGGGGCGGAGGCCGCCGTCGAGGTGGTCGTGCAACGACACCTTCGGCAACGAGGCGAGCCTCGGCCCCCCGTCGGGCATGCGGTAGTCCTTGTCCGGTGCGCTCATACGGCTCAATCTACTCGCGCCCGCGACCTCGGATCTGGACGCCGCCTGCTACGCGATGCGCTCCGCGACGATGCGGCGCGCAGCCGGCGCCTCGTCGCCGATCGCCCAGCCGCCCTGGACGGCCTCGAGGGCGCGGTCGAACCGCTCCGGCTCGTCGGTGTGCAGGGTGAAGAGCGGCTGCCCCGCCACGACGGCGTCGCCGGGCTTGGCGTGCAGCTCGATGCCGGCCGCGGCCTGCACCGGGTCCTGCTTGCGCGCCCGCCCCGCACCGAGCCGCCAGGCCGCGATGCCGAACGGCAGGGCGTGCTGCTCGGTGAGGAACCCGGAGCGCTCGGCGGTCACGACCTGGGTCTCGCGGGCGGTCGGCAGCTCGGCGTCGGGGTCGCCGCCCTGTGCTCGGATCATGCGGTTCCAGGCGTCCATGGCGCGCCCGTCGTCGAGGGCGGCCTCGACGTCGGCGTCGGGCAGACCCGCCGACGCGAGCATCTCGCGCGCGAGGGCGACCGTCAGCTCGCGGATGTCGGCGGGTCCCCCGCCGGCGAGGGTCTCGACCGATTCGCGCACCTCGAGCGCGTTCCCGATGGTGAGACCGAGCGGGACGTTCATGTCGGTGAGCAGCGCGGTCGTGGCCACGCCGGCGTCCGTTCCGAGGTCGACCATGGTGCGAGCGAGCAGACGCGACTGGTCGATGTCCTGGATGAACGCCCCCGAGCCGAACTTCACGTCGAGCACAAGCGCGGCGGTGCCCTCGGCGATCTTCTTGCTCATGATCGACGACGCGATCAGCGGGATGGCCTCGACCGTGCCCGTGATGTCGCGCAGGGCGTAGAGCTTGCCATCGGCGGGCGCGAGCCCCGAACCGGCCGCGCAGACGACCGCGCCGCTGTCGGCCATGATCTCGCGCATCCGGTCGTTCGAGATCGACGCCTGCCAGCCGGGGATCGACTCGAGCTTGTCGAGGGTGCCGCCCGTGTGACCGAGGCCGCGACCCGAGAGCTGCGGCACGGCGACGCCGAACGAGGCCACGAGCGGAGCGAGCGGCAGCGTGATCTTGTCGCCCACTCCCCCGGTCGAGTGCTTGTCGACGGTGGTCTTGCCCAGACCCGCGAAGTCCATGGTCTCGCCGCTGCGGATCATGGCGAGGGTCATGTCGCGGATCTCGCGGCGCTCCATCCCGTTCAGGAAGATCGCCATCGTCATCGCGGCCATCTGCTCGTCGCCGACGTAGCCCCGGGTGTACGCGTCGATCAGCCAGTCGATCTGGGCGGTGCTGAGCTCGCCCGACCCGCGCTTGACGCGGATGAGGTCGACGGTGTCGAACGGTTCGACGATGCTGGCCATGATTCTCCTTCGGTGCTGGCGGCTCCCCGGATCCGGTGGCGCGCCTCCGGAATGATGTCAGAACGACGGGAGGAGCAGGGCACCGAGGAGGCGCGGGTCGCCCCGCGCGGTCTGGTTACGGTCGCGAGTCCCTGAACTCGTCGAGCTGGCGGGGCCCGAACGCGTCGGGGATGACCTCGTCGATGGTCTTGAAGCCCGAGACGGTGTCGAGCACCATCGAGGCGTCGGAGTGCTCGTAGAGCAGCTGACGGCATCTGCCGCACGGCATGAGCACGTCGCCGTTCCCGTCGACGCAGGCGAAGGCCACGAGGCGCCCGCCGCCCGACATGATCAGATCGCTGACCAGCGAGCACTCGGCGCAGAGCGTGATGCCGTACGAGGCGTTCTCGACGTTGCACCCCGACACGAGTCGCCCGTCGGTGGTCAGCGCGGCCGCACCCACCGGGAACTTCGAGTACGGGACGTACGCCTTGGCCATCGCCGAACGGGCGGCGTCGCGGAGCGCGGACCAGTCGGTGCTCTCGACGACGCTCACGACTTGATGTAGGGCTTGCCGGACGCCGCCGGACCCCTGGACTGCCCGACGAGACCGGCGACGGCGAAGATGGTCACGATGTACGGCAGCATCAGCATGAACTCGCTCGGGACCGGCGAGCCGATGGCGCCGAGCACGTTCTGCAGATTGCTCGCGAAGCCGAAGAGGAGGGCGGCGAGAGTGGCCCTGATCGGATCCCAGCGACCGAAGATGACCGCGGCCAGCGCGATGAAGCCGGCTCCCGCCGTCATCTCCTTCTGGAAGTTGCCCAGCGAGCCGAGCGTGAAGTAGGCACCGCCGAGCCCGGCGATCGCCCCGGCCAGCGAGACGTTCCAGAAGCGCGTCGCGTTGACCTTGATGCCGACGGTGTCGGCGGCCTGCGGGTGCTCGCCGACCGAACGGAGGCGGAGACCCCAGCGGGTGCGGAACAGACCGTAGAACACCAGCGCGATGGCGATGTACATCAGGTACACGATGATCGTCTGGCGGAAGAACACCGGCCCGACGATCGGGATCTGGCTGAGCACCGGGATGTCCAGCTGCGGGAACCGCACGCCGCGGCTCAGCGACTCGGAGCGCGCCAGCACCTGCGAGTACAGGAAGCTGGTCAGACCCGTCACCAGGACGTTCAGCACGACGCCGACGATGACCTGGTCGACGATGTAGCGGATGCTGAAGACGGCCAGCACCATCGAGACGAGCACGCCGGCGATCATGGCGCCGACGAGACCGACGTACGCCGATCCGGTCGCCGAGGCGACGAGGGCCGACACGAAGGCGCCGGCCAGCAGCTGACCCTCGATGGCGACGTTCACGACGCCCACCCGCTCGGAGATGACTCCGCCGAGGGCTCCGAAGATGAGCGGGGTGCTGAGTGCCAGTGCACCGAGCAGCAGGCCGGGCACGGGGATCGTCGCGCCGGCGCTCGTCCAGGTGAGGAAGGCGACCAGGAAGAGCACGCCGAAGACGGCGACCAGCCAGATCGGCACGCGCTGCGCCCGGACGACCAGGGCGACCGACGCCGCCGTGAGGAGCGCGAGCACGATCGAGAGCACGAGACCCGTGGCTTCCGAGGGCAGAACCGCGTCGGGCAGGGCGAAGAAGTCGCGTGCCGTGGCGAGTCGGAAGGTGCTCGAACCGTCGCGTCCGAAGCCGACGAAGAGGACGAAGGCGATCACCGTGAAGATGGCGAACGCGATGGGGGCCTTGTAGCTGCGGCTCACCGCACGGGCCAGATCGGGCGACGCGGCGGCGGGTGCCGTGGTGTCGGGACTGAGGGTGCTCACTTGGTGACCACCGCCTCCTTGGTCGAGGCCTTGCGCACGGGACGGGCGCCCGGGGCCGGCAGACGGAAGATGCTGCGGACGAGCGGCGGGGCCGCCACGAACAGCACGATGAGGGACTGCACGACGAGCACGATGTCGATCGGCACGCCGTTGGCCGCCTGCATCGAGTAGCCGCCCGCCTTGAGGGCGCCGAACAGGATGCCGGCCGCGAAGACGCCCCAGGGGCGCGAACGACCGAGGAGCGCGACGGTGATGGCGTCGAAGCCGATCCCGGCGTCGATTCCCGACGTGAAGCCCGAGGTGAGCGTGCCGAGCACCTGCGTCGACCCGGCGACACCGGCCAGCGCACCCGAGATGAGCATCGCGTACAGGTAGATGTTCTTGACGTTCATGCCGGCGGTGCGGGCCGCGTGCGGGTTCTCGCCCACCGCCCGGAACCGGAATCCGAGCGTCGACCGGTTGATCAGCCACCAGACGGCGGCCGTGATCGCGATCACGAGGATGAAACCCCAGTTCAGCCCGTAGCTCGGACCGAACAGATCGGGCAGGATCGCCGTCTCGAGGGTCGCGGGCGACTTCGGGTTGTTGCTGCCGGGGGCCTGGAGCAGACCCTGCGTGCGGAGCATGAACGCCAGCAGGTAGAAGGCGATGTAGTTCAGCATGATCGTCAGGATCACCTCGTGGGCGCCGGTGCGGGCCTTGAGGAGACCGACGATGCCGCCCCACAGGGCACCGGCGGCGATGCCCGCCGCGAGGGCCAGGGGCAGGTGCAGAGCGAGCGGGAGGTGGAACGAGAAGCCCACCCAGCCGGCCGCGGCGGACGCCATCAGCATCTGACCGCGGGCGCCGATGTTGAACAGCCCGACCCGGAACGCGACGGCGACCCCGAGCCCGGCGGCGATCAGGGGCACGGCGTAGTTCAGGGTCTCGGTCAGCGGCCGGATCCCGTTCGCGAAGCCGTCGACCCGGAAGTTGTACACCGCACCCTGGAACAGCGAAGAATACGACCCGCCGACCGCCGACCCGAAGGCCTGGAGGAAGTCCGTCGGGCGCGAGAAGAAGTAGCCCATCGTGCTCTGGACGTCCTGATCGGTGAAGCCGATCAGGAGACCCGAGACGATCAGGGCGAGCACGACGGCGAGCACCGAGATCGCGGCGTTGCCGGTCGTGAGCTCCCTCAGGAGGCGCGACCCGCGCGAGTCGCCGCCCTCGGCGCCGGCACCGGGCGTGGCGCCAGGCGTGCTCGGGGGCGTCGTGCCCGACGTCGTGGTGGTGGCGTCGCTCACGCTGCCTGCTCCGTTCCGTGCGGCATCTCGCCGGCCATCATGAGCCCCAGCACCTCGCGGGGCGTGTTCGCCGGCACGATGCCGACGATCGTTCCGCGGTACATCACCGCGATGCGGTCAGCCAGAGCGGCGACCTCGTCGAGCTCGGTCGAGACGACGATCACGGGGACGCCGCGATCGCGCGTCTCGACGATGCGCTTGTGGACGAACTCGATCGAACCGACGTCGATCCCCCGGGTGGGCTGCGCGGCGACGAACAGTCGCAGATCGCGGCTGAGCTCGCGTGCCAGGACGACCTTCTGCTGGTTGCCGCCCGAGAGGCGACCCGCGGGAGTCGCGATGCCCTGGGTGCGGATGTCGAACTCGCGCACCTTCTCGACCGCGAAGGCGGCGAGCTGCGCGAGCTTCAGCGAGCCGCGCTTCACGAACGGACCGGACTGCGAGCGGTCGAGCATGAGGTTCTCGGCGACGGTGAACTCGCCGACGAGTCCGTCCTGGTTGCGATCCTCCGGGACGAAGCCGACGCCGGCGTCGAGCACCTGGCGGACGCTGCGCCCCGTGATGTCGTTGCCGTCGAGCGACACGCGGCCCTCGACACGGGGCTGCAGACCGAGGATGGCCTCGGTCAGCTCGGTCTGGCCGTTGCCCTGCACGCCGGCGATCGCGAGGATCTCGCCGCGGCGGACCTCGAACGAGACGTCGTCGACGACGACCTGCCCGATGGGGTCGACGACACGGAGGTTCTCGACCACGAGAGCCGCGTCGCCGGGCTCGGCCGGGGACTTCTGCACGGTCAGCTCGACGGCGCGACCGACCATGAGCGAGGCCAGCTCGGCGTTCGAGGCGCTCGGCTCGGCCTCGCCGACGACCTGGCCGAGACGGATGACCGTGATGCGGGTCGCGACCTCGCGGACCTCGCGCAGCTTGTGGGTGATGAAGACGATGGCCGTGCCCGCGTCGCGCAGCTGACGCATGATGACCATGAGCTCGTCGGTCTCCTGCGGGGTGAGCACTGCCGTCGGCTCGTCGAAGACGAGCACCTTGGCGTCGCGCGACAGGGCCTTGATGATCTCGACCCGCTGCTGCACGCCGACGGGGAGCTCCTCGACGAGCGCGTCGGGGTCGACGTCGAAGCCGAAGCGGCTGCTGATCTCGCGGACCTTCGCCCGGGCGGCTGCCAGGTCGAGCAGACCGCCGGCCTTCGTCTGCTCGTGGCCGAGCATGACGTTCTCGGCCACGGTGAACACGGGGACGAGCATGAAGTGCTGGTGGACCATGCCGATGCCCGCGGCCATCGCGTCGCCGGGGCCTGCGAAGTCCTGGACGACGTCGTCCAGGAGGATGTCGCCCTCGTCGGCCTGGTACAGGCCGTAGAGGACGTTCATCAGAGTCGACTTGCCGGCGCCGTTCTCGCCGAGCAGGCAGTGGATCTCACCCGGCTCGACCGTCAGGCTGATGTGGTCGTTGGCGGTGAGTGCGCCGAAGCGCTTCGTGATGCCCCGCAGTTCGAGCTTCATCTCAGGTGTCTACCTCGGGTCGGGTGATGGGTAGGGCGCCGGGGCACGTCGGGTCGGCGTGCGGCCGGAGGCGTTGCGAGGGCCGGGAGCGACGGGGTGACCGTCGCTCCCGGCCCTGGGTCAGTCGATGCTAATCGATGACGGGTGGTGCGTCGTTACTCGGTGAGGGCGGAGGGCGACTCGACCTCGATCGAACCGTCGATGATGCCGGCCTCGATGTCGTCCAGCTCGTCCTGCAGGCCGGAGTCGACCTGGTCCTCGTAGTCGTGGAACGGCGCGATGCCGACGCCGTCGTTCTCGAGCGTGCCGACGTAGGGCTCGTTCGTGAAGTCGCCGGAGGCGGCCTGGCTGGTGACGTCGTCGGTCGCCTGCTTGATGCCCTTGAGCACGGAGGTCAGGAACAGGTCGCTGTTGGCGCTGTCCGTCTCGTAGGTGTCACTGTCGGCGCCGATCAGCACGATCTCGTCGCCCGAGTCGCGGATCGCCTCGGCGGCGCTCTGGTAGATCGGTCCGCCGACGGGCAGGATCACGTCGGCGCCCTGCTCGATCAGCGTCTGGGCGCTCTGCTTCGCGACCGTGCCGGCCTCGAACCCGCCCGTGAAGGTGCCGGTCTGGCTCGCGACGTCCCAGCCGACCGTCTTGACGTCGGCGTCCTTCTGCTCGTTGTAGTACTCGACGCCGTCCGCGAAGCCGTCCATGAAGATGGTGACGGTCGGGAACTGCATGCCGCCGAAGGTGCCGACGGTGCCGGTCTTCGTGAAGCTGGCCGCCGCGTAGCCCGCGAGGAACGCCGCCTCCGAGGTGTTGAAGGTGATGGGACGGACGTTCTCGGCGTCGTTCGCCGCGTCGTCGATCGTCGCGTAGTCGATGTCGGGGTTCGCCGCCGCCGCCGTGCCGGTCGCGTCGGAGAGCGCGAAGCCGACCGTGACGATCAGGTTGCAGCCCTGCGAGGCGAGGTTGGTGAGGTTGGCGTCGTAGACGGTCTCGTCGGCGGACTCGACGGTCTTCGGGGTCGCACCGATCTCCTCCGCGGCCTCGGTCAGGCCCTCGAAGCCGAGCTGGTTGAACGACTTGTCGTCGAACCCGCCGGCGTCGGACACCATGCAGGGGACGAAGTCGCTCGAGGCGCCGTTCGACGAGCCGCCCTCGGACTCTTCGGGAGCCGAGGCACAGCCGGCCAGGATCGCCGCGGTGCCGAACAGGGCGATACCGCTGAGCACGGCCTTGCGCGCAGTTGTAGTCAAGTTGTCCTCCAAGATGCAGCCCGGCAGCTGAGCCGGGCACGTATGGCTGTCAGGTTACTCATTGCGACGAGCGCTCACGGCCGTCCCGGTGCAGTGATGCCGTCCCGTTACACAAGCGGGACCGGCGCGAAACGAAGACGAAACGAAGCGACGCCGCGATGGGTCAGAGGACGTCGCTGCGACCGCTGAGCTTCAAGGCGTCGACGACGGACTTGACCCGCTGGGCGTTGGCCGTCGTCGTGACGAGCAGGGCGTCGGGGGTGTCGACGACGATGATGTCGTTCACGCCGATCAGCGAGATCAGCCGGTCGCTGCCGGCGACGACGATGCCGCTCGACGCGTCGGCGAGCACCCGGGCGTTCTCGCCCAGGATCGCCAGGTCGCTCTTGCGCCCGCCGGAGTGCAGCTTGGCGATCGAGGCGAAGTCGCCCACGTCGTCCCAGTCGAAGTCGCCGGGCACGACCGCCAGCCGCCCTGCCGCCGCAGCGGGTTCGGCCACCGTGTAGTCGATCGCGATCTTCTCGAGGGCGGGCCAGACGGCGTCGACGACGGCGCCGCGCCGCGGGGTGTCCCAGGCCTCGGCGAGCTCTTCGATGCCGGCGAGCAGAGCGGGATCCGTCTGACCGAGCTGCTCGAGGAGGCGGTCGGCGCGTGCGATGAACATGCCCCCGTTCCAGAGGTAGTCGCCCCCGGCGACGTACGCCTCGGCGGTCTCGAGGTCGGGCTTCTCGACGAACGACTCGACCATGCGCGCGGACGGCGCGCCCTCGACGGCGAGCGGCCCGCCGACGTGGATGTAGCCGAAGCCGATGGCCGGCTCGGTCGGCGTGATGCCGATCGTGGCGATGTACCCCTCGTCGGCGACGACGATGGCCTCGCGGACGGCGCGCGCGAAGCCGCGGGTGTCGGCGATCACGTGATCGGCGGCGAACGAGCCGACGATCACGTCGGGCTCGCGGCGTCGGAGGATGGCGGCCGCGAGTCCGATGGCGGCCGTGCTGTCTTTCGGCTCGCTCTCGAGCACGACGTTGTGGTCTTCGAGGTCGGGCAGCTGGCGCTCGACCGCGGCGCGGTGCGCCCGGCCGGTGACGACCATGATGCGCTGCTCGCCGTTGAGCGGCGCGAGGCGGTCCCAGGTGCCGCGCAGCAGGGTCGAGCCGCTGCCGGTGAGGTCGTGCAGGAACTTCGGGGCGTCGGCGCGGCTCAGGGGCCAGAGCCGTGAGCCGATCCCGCCGGCCGGAATGATGCTGTAGAACCGGTCGAGGCTGCTCTGGGTCGTCATCCCCCCACCCTACTGAGGGCACCGCGCCGGGCCGCGCCGTCGGCCGCCGGTGGACGACGCGGTCACCCGTCCGCTCACCCGGGCGTTCACGCAGCCGCCATCCGTCGGCCACGGCGTCGAGACGAGGACGACACGTCGCGGCGTCAGCCTGGGCTCACCGCGAGCCGAGGAGCACCGTTTGAGAGTCGTCGTCGTGACCGAGAGCTTCCTCCCGACCGTGAACGGGGTCACGACCAGCGTGCTCCGCGTGCTCGACCATCTCGCCGCCCGGGGTCACGAGGCCCTGATCATCGCCCCCGCCGGTCGCGGGCACGACTCGTACGCCGGGTTCCCCGTCCACCGGGTGCCGTCGGTGGCCTACCGGCAATTCCCGGTGGGGCTGCCCAACCCCCTCGTCGCCGGCGCCATCGCGGCCTTCGCACCCGACGTGGTGCACGCTGCGTCGCCGTTCCTCCTCGGGGCCCAGGCCATCTCCGCGGCAGCGCGTCTCGGCGTCCCCAGCGTCGCCGTCTTCCAGACCGACGTGGCGCGGTACGCCTCGACCTCCGGGCTCGGGGCGACCGCCGCCTCCTTGGTCTGGCGTCTCGTCCGGCGGATCCACGAGCAGGCGACGCTGACCCTCGTGCCGTCGACCGCCTCCCGGCGAGACCTCGAGGCCGTGGGCGTCCGCCGCCTGGCGACCTGGGGACGAGGCGTCGACTCGGTCCGGTACCACCCCAACAACCGGCACTCGCCCGAGGCCGCGGCGTTCCGGGCCGGGCTGGCCCGCCCCGACGAGGTCGTCGTCGGCTACGTCGGGCGCCTCGCGGCCGAGAAGGAGCTCGACCGGCTCGCCGCCCTGCGCGGCGTCGACGGAATGCGTCTGGCCGTCATCGGCGGAGGCCCGAGCCTCCCCGGGCTGCGCCGTCGCCTCCGCCACCTCGACCCGGTCTTCACGGGACCGCTGCACGGCTCCGAGCTCGCCACGGCCTACGCCGCGCTCGACGTCTTCGTGCACACGGGCACGACCGAGACCTTCGGTCAGACGGTGCAGGAGGCGCACGCCAGCGGACTGCCGGTCGTCGCACCGGCCGCGGGCGGGCCCCTCGACCTGGTGCGGCACGGTGTGGACGGCTACCTCGTCGACCCCCGACACGACCACTCGCTCCGCCGAGCCGTGCGCCGCCTCGTCGAGGAGCCCGAGCTGCGCGCCCGATTCGGCGAGGCGGGGAGGCGCGCTGTCGTCGGCCGCACCTGGGAGCGCCTCGGCGACGAGCTGCTGGAGCACTACGCCGACGCCCGCCGATCGGTGCACGCGCCCCTGCCCGCGGCCCTCCGACGCGCCGCTCCCGACCGTGATCGCGGTGTCTCGACATCGAACTAGTTAGGCGGGCCTTGGCGGCGCCGCGACGGGCCTCGAACATAGACTGAGGGCGTTCTGAGAACACACACGGCGGACACGGCTGTCCTCTCCCGATGACAGCCCGACCCGCCCCAGTCCGCGAGGAGGGCCGCTCATGGCCGAGCAGTCGACGGAGACCCTGCCCCCACCGGCAGGCCGACGGGGAGCACCCGAGATCGGCGCGCCACGCGGCAAGAACCGGCTGGCGGGCACGCTCTACCGTGGTCGCGAGGGCATGTGGTCGTGGGTCCTTCACCGCATCACCGGTGTCAGCATCTACTTCTTCCTGCTGGTGCACATCCTCGACACGGCCCTCGTGCGGATCAGCCCCGAGGCGTACAACGCCGTCATCGGCACCTACAAGAACCCGATCATGGGGCTCGGCGAGACGGCGCTCGTGGCGGCGATCCTGTTCCACGCGCTGAACGGCCTCCGCATCATCCTCATCGACTTCTGGGGACCCGGCACCAAGCATCAGCGACTCCTCTTCTGGATCGTCATCGGCGTGGCCGTCGTCCTCTTCGCGGGCTTCGCCCCCCGCCACCTCATGAACGTCTTCTCGGAGTAGCACGATGACCACCGAAACCATCGAGGCCCCCCGCTCGGCCCGACCCGCCTCGCGCAGCAGCAACCTCGAGAAGTGGGGCTGGATCTACATGCGGGCGAGCGGCGTCGTCCTCGTCGTCCTCATCTTCGGCCACCTCTTCATCAACCTGCTGGCGGCGGAGGGCGGCATCAAGGCCATCGACTTCGCCTTCGTCGCCGGCAAGTGGGCGTCGCCGTTCTGGCAGGTCTACGACACCCTCCTGCTCTGGCTGGCCCTGATCCACGGCTCGAACGGCATGCGGACGATCGTCAACGACTACGTGTCGAAACCCGCCGTCCGCAAGGTGCTGCTCGGCGCCCTGCTCGTCTCGGCCGTGGTGCTGCTGACCCTCGGCACCCTCGTCATCTACACGTTCGATCCGTGCCCGGCCGGCGCCCCCGCCGACCTGCTGCCCTCGATCTGCTCGTAGGCGACCGGCCCGACCCGCGCCTCCTCAGCCCCACGCCCGCACCACATACCGACGGAAAGCACCGTGACCACACCTTCTCCCGCTCCTGAGAGCACCGTCGTCGACGGCATCCACTACCACCAGCACGACATCGTCATCGTCGGAGCAGGAGGCGCGGGGATGCGAGCGGCCATCGAGGCCGGTCCGAACGCCAGCACCGCCGTCATCTCGAAGCTCTACCCGACGCGGTCGCACACGGGCGCCGCTCAGGGCGGAATGGCCGCGGCCCTCGCCAACGTCGAGGACGACAACTGGGAGTGGCACACCTTCGACACCGTCAAGGGCGGCGACTACCTCGTCGACCAGGACGCCGCGGAGATCCTGGCGAAGGAGGCCATCGACGCCGTCCTCGACCTCGAGAACATGGGTCTGCCCTTCAACCGGACCCCCGAGGGCAAGATCGACCAGCGCCGTTTCGGCGGCCACACGGCCGAGCACGGCAAGAACCCCGTCCGTCGGGCCTGCTACGCCGCCGACCGCACGGGTCACATGATCCTCCAGACGCTGTACCAGAACTGCGTCAAGCACGGCATCAACTTCTTCAACGAGTTCTACGTGCTCGACCTGATCATGGGCGAGATCGACGGCGAGGAGCGCCCCGCCGGCGTCATCGCCTACGAGCTGGCGACGGGTGACCTGCACGTGTTCCAGGGCAAGGCCGTCATCTTCGCGACCGGCGGCTTCGGCAAGATCTACAAGACGACGTCGAACGCCCACACTCTCACCGGCGACGGCGTCGGCATCATCTGGCGCAAGGGCCTCCCCCTGGAGGACATGGAGTTCTTCCAGTTCCACCCGACCGGTCTCGCCGGGCTCGGCATCCTGCTCAGCGAGGCGGCCCGAGGCGAGGGCGCCATCCTCCGCAACAGCGAGGGCGAGCGCTTCATGGAGCGCTACGCACCGACCATCAAAGACCTCGCACCGCGAGACATCGTGGCCCGGTGCATGGCCACCGAGATCCGCGAAGGACGCGGCGGCGGCCCGCACAAGGACTACGTCTACCTCGACATCACCCACCTCGACCCCGCGGTGATCGATGCGAAGCTGCCCGACATCACCGAGTTCGCCCGCACCTACCTCGGTGTCGAGCCGTACACCGAGCCCGTGCCCGTGCTGCCCACGGCGCACTACGCGATGGGTGGCATCCCCACCAACGTTAAGGCGGAGGTGCTGCGCGACAACACCACCGTCGTGCCCGGTCTCTACGCCGCGGGCGAATGCGCCTGCGTCAGCGTCCACGGCTCGAACCGACTCGGCACCAACTCCCTGCTCGACATCAACGTCTTCGGCAAGCGCGCCGGGAACAACGCCGTCGAGTTCGTGAAGGACGCGCCGTTCGTGCCGCTCCCCGACGACCCGGCGGGCTTCGTCCGCGGGCTCGTCGCCGACGTCCGCGCCGCGACCGGCACCGAGCGCATCGCCACGCTGCGGAAAGAGCTGCAAGACAGCATGGACCGCAACGCCCAGGTGTTCCGCACCGAAGAGACCCTCGACGAGGTGACCCACGTCATCGCCGATCTGCGTGAGCGGTTCAAGAACATCAGCGTGCAAGACAAGGGCAAGCGGTTCAACACCGACCTGCTCGAGGCGATCGAGCTCGGGTTCCTGCTCGACCTCGCCGAGGTCGTCGTCTACTCGGCCCGGTCGCGACAGGAGAGCCGCGGCGGGCACTTCCGAGAGGACTACCCGACGCGCGACGACGAGAACTGGCTCGTGCACACCATGGCCTATCTGACGGGCGACCCCCACTCGTCGCTCGCCGGCGACCACATCCGCCTCGACACGAAGCCCGTCGTGATCACGAACTACCAGCCGATGGAACGGAAGTACTGACATGAGCACCGCAGTCCTCGAGAACTCCCCCGCAGGGGCCGACGCGATCCCGACGTTCACCGCCACGCTCATCATCCGACGCTTCGACCCCGAGGTCGACTCCGAGCCGCGCTGGCAGGACTTCGACGTCGAGGTGCTGCCCACCGACCGGGTGCTCGACGCCCTGCACCAGATCAAGTGGGAGCAGGACGGCTCGCTGACCTTCCGCCGCTCGTGCGCCCACGGCATCTGCGGCTCGGACGCCATGCGGATCAACGGCCGCAACCGTCTCGCCTGCAAGACCCTGATCAAGGACCTCGACGTGACGCAGCCGATCTACGTCGAGGCCATCAAGGGTCTGCCCCTCGAGAAGGACCTCGTCGTCGACATGGAGCCGTTCTTCCAGTCGTACCGCGAGATCCAGCCGTTCCTGATGGCCTCGTCGAAGCCCGAGAAGGAGCGCATCCAGAGCGCCACCCAGCGTGCGCGCTTCGATGACACCACCAAGTGCATCCTCTGCGCCGCCTGCACGTCGAGCTGTCCCGTCTTCTGGACGGACGGGCAGTACTTCGGCCCCGCCGCGATCGTGAACGCGCACCGGTTCATCTTCGACTCCCGCGACGAGGGCGCTCAGGTCCGACTCGACATCCTCAACGACAAGGAGGGCGTGTGGCGGTGCCGCACGACCTTCAACTGCACCGAGGCATGCCCCCGCGGCATCCAGGTGACCCAGGCGATCGCCGAGGTCAAGCAGGCCGTGCTGCGAGGTCGCGCCTAGTCGCCGAAGACATGCAGATTAGAGGCGCCGGGCTGTCGAGCCCGGCGCCTCTCGTGCATCCGAGAAGCGCCGTCGGTCGGCGGGCGCACGGTGCGGGGCCGTTCAGTCGTCTTCGACGATGCAGACGGCGTCCAGAGCGAGAGCCAGCCGGAGCGCGACCGACACACCGGCTTCGCCGTCCTCACCGAGCGGCGCGATGGCATCGACCCAGAACACCGGGAGGCGCACCTCCGGCGGATCGGTCAGCAGGCGCTCGATCTCACCCGACGTGTTCAGCTCCTGGGCGCCGTAGACGGTCAGCAGAGCGCGGCCTCCGCGGGCGAAGACCTGATGGGCGGTCGCTCCATCGATGGGGCGCACCCCGTACGACTCGTCGACCGCGTGCGCGGCGCTCGCGAGATCGAGCCCGTCGGGAGCCTGAGGACTCAGGATGGTGATCTCACGAGGCACTGTCGTCACGCCCCTCCTCCATGTCGCCAGCTTCGGAACCGCTCGCCTCGCCCTGCACCCTGCTCTCGTCGAGGAGGTCGAACTCGTCGAGGTCCTCCTCCCACGCCTGCAGGAGGGGCGGCGAGACCAGGGTGGCGAGACGCTCCGGTCCCACGGCCTCGAGGGTCTGATGCAGTGCGTCCCACCCGGGCGTGCTGGCGTCACCGAGCGGCACGACGAAGGCCGGCAGGCTCGGGCGGCCCACGACCCGGACGGTCTCGCCGGTCGGCAGCGCGGTCAGGTCGAGCCCGAGACGCTTGACGGACGGCGCTCCGATGAGCAGTGCGACCGGGTTGGGCGGCGGGTAGGTGACGGCGCAGACGCAGCGATCCACCTCGCCCTCCCGTGCGACCACGAGGGCGAAGGTCGGCAGGCTGTCCCGGGCGATCTCGGCGAGGGCGCCGGTCAGCCGGTCGATGCCCGCGTCGAGGGAGTCTCCGTCGGCGGGGTGGACGACGTCGACCGTGATCGACATCGTCTCCTCCGTCCCGTGCTCGGTGACCCGGGCGGTGACGGTGGCCGACAGATGCGGGCCCTCGACGAGCATGCGGAGGGGCTCCGGCGCGGCATGGCGGGCGTGCTGGGTGAGAGCCCATCGATCCCAGGCGGACAGCATGGGCTCGGTGACGCCCCACGAGACGGGGAGCGAACCGGACACAGCCTGCGAGATGGTCTCGAGCGCGCCTCCCAGGCTCATGTCGTGGGCGGGGAGGTGGAGGACGGTGAGATCGATCGTCAGCTGCACCCTCGTGTCGACGGCCGGACCGATCTCGGGGAACTCCACCTTCTCGACGCCGAGCTCCTCCACGGGGATGCCGGCGTCGTCGACGGCGTCGTACGGACGACCGGTCAGGCCGTCTCGCAGATCTCCTCGGTCGTCGTGGACGACCCAGGCGGCACCCGCCTCGACGAGGGCCGACCGGAGACCGACCGTCAGACGGGAGCGCTCGCTCGATACGAGCACGACCCGCCGTCGGTGCCTGCGACGCCGGAGCAGATCGGCCATGGGAGGGCTGAGGCGGAGGACCCGGCCCCGACCGTCGACTCGGACGACGCGCGCCGTGACGGCGTCGACGAGCGGATGTCGAATAGGGGTGCCCACCCGTCCAGTGTGCTCCGCGGGCGCCGGTCGGGTCCGTTCGGACCCGGACTCGCAGGCGGCGTCCATGCAGCGGACGGGAAGTCCCCCCGTGCGAGGGGCCTCGCGGCGACGGTGGGCACCTAAGCTGGTGAGAGCTCCTCACGGGACGTCGTCGACTCCCGCGTCGGCGCCGACCACGACCCCGAACGAGAGGCCGCGACCCATGGACGTCACCCGCCAGCAGCAGTTGCAGAACGACATCACCGCGACATTCGCCGAGTCGCTCGCCGGTCACGACTGGGCGGAGGCGACGTTGTTCCTGCTCGAGGTCGGCTCGACGTCGCGCGTGTGGGTCGACGCGCTCGACGCCGCCGGCGGCGCGAAGCAGGGCCTGAGCATCCCCGACGTCGCCGCCGCGGGCTCGCGCCTCCGCGAGGTGATGGCCGACCCCGAGAAGGGCGCATGGTTCTCGTTCGCCCTGACGCTGACCAGCGACGGGTCGTTCACGGCGCGCTTCACCCTCGACCGTCGCGTCTACGACAACCCGGCGTCCCCGTTCGAGCCGGGTCCGGCCGGCGAGGTGCCGACCGACGCCGACTACGCGGCCGACCTCGAGCGCTTCCCCCGCAGCGCGAAGTACCGTCCGACGTGGGCACCCGCCGTCGCAGGCAGCTGAGCGGATGACCTCGGCACGGGGCCGGTGAGTTCGCGGCGGGTCGGTGCGCAGCCCGTCGGACGGCAGCCGGACGGGCCGTGAGCCGATCGGACCCCGGCCCGACCGGCCCGCTCGACTACAGGCCTGCGGCGACCGCCTCGGCGGCCTCGCGCGCGCCCGGCGCCGTCGTCGCATCGATCGCAGCCGCCGCCAGGGCGCGCGCCTGCTCGATCGTGTACTTCGACAGCTCGAGGCGGACGTCGGCCAGGGCGGCCGGGGTCATCGACAGCGTCGTGGCCCCCAGTCCGACGAGCACGACGGCGAGCAGCGGGTCGGCCGCCGCCTCGCCGCAGATGCCCACGGGCTTCCCCGCGGTCGCCCCGGCGTCGCCGAGAGCCCGGACCAGGCGGAGCACGGCGGGGTGCCACGGGTCCTGATACGACGCGACCGAGCCGAGCATGCGGTCGGCTGCGAGCGTGTACTGCGTCAGGTCGTTGGTGCCGATGCTGACGAAGTCGGCGGTGCGGAGCACCTGGTCGGCCAGCACCGCGAGCGAGGGCACCTCGGCCATGACCCCGACGGTCTTGAGTCCGAGCTCGCGACCGAGGGAGACGAAGTACTCGGTCTCCTCGGCGTCGCTCACCATCGGCGCCATGACCCAGAGGTCGGCCGTCGTGGCCGCCTGGGCCTCGGCGAGCGCGGTGAGCTGATCGCGGAGGATCTGCTCCTTCACGCGGAGGGCGCGGAGCCCCCGGAGCCCGAGGGCGGGGTTCTCCTCGTGGGCGTCGTTCAAGAAGCTCAGCGGCTTGTCGGCACCGGCGTCGAGCGCGCGGACGACGACCTTCTTGCCGGGGAACGCCTCGAGCAGCGCCGTGTAGCTGGCGGTCTGGCTCTCGACGGTCGGGGCGGTGGACGACCCGAGGAAGAGGAACTCGGTGCGGAACAGGCCGACGCCCTCGGCCCCGAGCTCGACGGCGCCGGCGGCCTCGTCGGGCGAGCCGAGGTTGGCCAGCAGGGGCACGGCGTGGCCGTCGGCGAGGGCGCCGTCCGTCAGCGGGGCGGCTGCCGCGGCGCGGCGGTCGGCGATGCGCTGCTCCGCCGCGGCGATCTCGTCGGCTGCGGGGTCGACGGTCACGACGCCCGTGGCCGCGTCGGCGACCACCACGGTGCCGTCGACGAGGTCGAGGGCTCCGGTGACGCCGACGATGGCGGGGATCGACTTCGAGCGGGCCAGGATGGCCGTGTGCGAGGTCGGTCCGCCGTCGCGGGTGATCAGTGCGAGCACCTTGTCGAGGTCGAGGAGGGCGGTGTCGGCGGGCGCGAGGTCGGGCGCGACGAGCACGAAGGGGGTGTCGCTCTCGGGGACGCCGGGTGCCGCGACTCCGCGGAGGGATGCGATGACGCGCTGGGCGACGTCGCCGAGGTCGGTGGCGCGCTCGGCCATGTAGCCGCCCATGCCGACGAGCATCTCCTGGAAGGCCGCGAAGGCCTCGAACACGGCCCGCTCGCCCGTCGCGCCGTCGGCGATGCGCTGCTGGACGTCGTCGGAGAGCGTGGGGTCTTCGGCCATGAGCGCCTGGGCGTCGAGGACGTCCTTCGCCTCGCCGCCGGCCTTCTCGCCCCGTGCCGACAGATCGGCGGCGACCGAGCGGAGCGCCCGGGTGACGTCGGCGAACTCGGCGTCCGCCTCGGCGGTCCGTTTGTCGCTGCTCGGCTCGGGCAGCGGATCCGGCATCCGGAGGATCGGGCCGACGGCCACTCCGCGTCCGACGCCAACGCCCTGTAGTGCCACTGTGAGACCTCTTCGTTTCGGTGAGTTCGGATGCCGGGCACGGGCGGTGACCCTGTGCCGCGCGGTCGCGTGCCATCGTACGCGAGGCGCACGGGTGCGTGGTCCGGACGCGAGCGTCGCGCACCCCTACCCTGGTGCGATGCGACGACGACCGGACGACGAGCGGTCGATCGACGACCCCGTGGCCGGAGACGACGCCGACGCCCGGTCGAGGGTCGGCCGCGTCACGACGGCGCGGCCCGTGCGAGTGGTCGGCCGCTACGTCGGAGCGAAGGGCCCGCTGCTCGCCGCCGGTCTCACGTACCAGGCCCTCTTCGCGCTGTTCGCGGGCCTCTGGGTGGGCTTCTCCGTCGCGGGCTTCGTCGTCTCGGGCGACGAGGCCCTCCGCGACCAGCTGGTCGTCTTCATCCGCTCGGCCGTCCCCGGCCTGATCCAGGACGACTCGGGGGCGGGGGTGGTCGACCCCGACGCCCTCCTCGACGCCACCGTCTTCGGCTGGACCGGCGCGATCGCGTTCGTGGGTCTGCTCTTCTCCGCCATCACCCTCTTCGGCGGGATGCGCGACTCCGTCCGCACGATCTTCCGTGCGCCATCGCCGGCCACCCCGTTCCTCCGACTGGTGCTGCGCGACCTGGCCCTCGCCCTCGCCTTCGGCGCCGCCGTGGTCGTCTCGGCCACGGTCTCGCTGCTCAGCACCACGGCGGTGCGCTGGGCCCTGCACCTGCTCGATCTGTCGACCACGTCGGCCGCGTCCGTCCTGCTGCTCCGTGTCACGGCGCTCCTGCTCGTCTTCGTCTTCGACGCTCTCGTGCTCGCCGCGCTGTTCCGGGTGCTGGCGGGTCTGCACATCCCCGGCCCGCGCCTCCTCGTGGGGTCCGCCCTCGGCGCCGCGGGCTTCGTCGGTCTGACGGTCGTCGGCGGGACCCTGCTCCGCGCGACGGGCGCCAACCCCCTCCTGGCGTCGTTCGCGGCGGTCATCGGTCTGCTGATCGTCATCGATCTGCTCTGCCAGGTGCTGCTGCTCGCCGCGGCCTGGATCGCGGTCGGCATGGACGACATCGGGGTGCTCGCCGACCCGCACCAGGAGGCCGAGCGCCTGCGCCTGCTCGAGGAGGAGCGGCTGGCCCAGGAGGCGCGGGTCGCCACCCGCTCCCGGCGTGCCGTCGCGGCCGTGCGGGGCCTCGTCTCCCGCCTGCCCCGTCCCTCCCGACCGCGCGGCGACGGCGACGGTGGCCGCCGGTAGTGTTCTGCGCATGGGAACACGTCTCCGCCTCGCCTCCGTCAACGTCAACGGCATCCGGGCCGCGTACCGCAGGGGCATGGGCGACTGGCTCGCCGAGCGCGACGTCGACATCCTCACGCTCCAAGAGGTGCGCGCCTCGACCGACGACCTCGAGGGCCTGCTCGGCCCCGAATGGAACGTCGTCCACCACCCCGCGACGGCGAAGGGCCGCGCGGGTGTGGCCATCGCCTCCCGCGGGGCGGCCTCCGTGCACCGCGTCGAGCTCGGCGACGACGACTTCGACAGCGCCGGGCGGTGGATCGAGGCCGACTACGACGTCGACGGGACGATCGTCACGGTCGTCAGCACCTACGTGCACTCGGGCGAGGTCGACACCCCCAAGCAGGACGAGAAGTGGAGATTCCTCGACGCGATGACCGCCCGGCTGCCGCAGCTGGCGGCGCACAACGCGCTCTCGGTCGTGACGGGCGACCTGAACGTCGGTCATCGCGAGCTCGACATCAAGAACTGGAAGGGCAACGTCAAGCGGGCCGGCTTCCTCCCGCGCGAGCGCTCGTACTTCGACCGGTTCCTCGGCGAGGCCGGGACCGAGATCGAGACGGTGGACGGCACCGGCGGCAGCGGACTCGGCTGGGTCGACGTCGGGCGCCGGCTCGCGGGCGAGGTCGAGGGGCCGTACTCGTGGTGGTCGTGGCGCGGCCAGGCCTTCGACAACGACACCGGTTGGCGCATCGACTACCACCTGGCGACGCCCGCTCTCGCGGCCAAGGCCGAGAACCACACCATCGATCGAGCGCCGTCGTACGCCGAGCGCTGGTCCGACCACGCACCCGTCGTCGTCGACTACGACATCTGATCTCTCCGACCCCCTGAGGACGTCATGACCGGCACCACCCCCTCCCCCGCATCCGCCGCCTCCGAGACGGTCGAGCCCCCTCGCGGCGCCGGCCGCCCCCGGCTCTTCTCCGGCATGCAGCCCTCCGCCGATTCGCTGCACATCGGCAACTACGTCGGGGCCCTGCTGCAGTGGCGCGAGCAGCAGTCGACCCACGACGCCCTCTTCTGCGTCGTCGACCAGCACGCCATCACCGTCGCCCAAGATCCCGCGACGCTCCGCGAGTCCACCCGGCGGACGGCCGCCCAGTACATCGCCGCGGGCATCGACCCGTCGCTGTCGACGCTGTTCATCCAGTCGCACGTGCCGGCGCACGCGCAGCTCGCCTGGGTGCTGAACACCCTCACCGGCTTCGGCGAGGCCAGCCGCATGACGCAGTTCAAAGACAAGGCGGCCAAGCAGGGCGCCGACTCGGCCTCGCTCGGCCTCTTCGCCTACCCCACGCTCATGGCGGCCGACATCCTGCTCTACGGCGCCGAGGTGGTGCCCGTCGGCGACGACCAGCGTCAGCACGTCGAGCTGACACGAGACCTCGCCACCCGCTTCAACTCCCGGTTCGGCACGACGTTCGTGGTGCCCGAGGCCACCATCCAGAAGGAGTCGGCGCGGGTCTACGACCTGCAGAACCCCGAGTCGAAGATGAGCAAGTCGGCGGCCACCGAGTCGGGTGTGGTCTGGATGCTCGACGAGCCGTCCCGCACGGCGAAGAAGATCAAGTCGGCCGTCACCGACACCGAGCGCGAGATCCGCTTCGATCGGGGCGCCAAGCCCGGGGTGTCGAACCTGCTGACGATCCAGTCGGCGTTCACCGGGCGCGCCATCGCCGATCTCGAGCACGACTACACCGGCCGCGGCTACGGCGACCTCAAGAAGGACGTCGCCGAGGTGGTCGTCGAGACGTTCACGCCGATCCGGGCGCGCGCGCTCGAGCTGCTCGACGACCCCGCCGAGCTCGACCGCGTGCTGGCCGGCAACGCCGATCGCGCGAACGAGCTCGCCCAGTCCACCCTCGACACGGTGTACGACCGCATCGGCTTCCTGCGCAAGGCCTGATCGTGCAGCCCTTCGTCCTCGAGTCCGACGCCGTGCGTCTGGCGGTGCCCGAGCGGGCCGACATCGCCGCCATCGTCGACGCGTGCCGCGACCCCGAGCTGCAGAGGTTCACGACCGTCCCCGTGCCCTACGACGAGTCCGACGCCGAGTTCTTCCTCCGACGGATCGTCGATCACGGCTGGTCGACCGGGCGCGAGTTCACCTGGGGGCTCCGGTCTCCCGGGTCGTCGCTGCTCGTCGGCATGATCAGCCTGCGCTTCGCGGACGACGACATCGGCTTCTGGACGTCACCCGCCCATCGGGGTCGAGGTCTCATGACGGCCGCGGTCGCTCTCGTGGCCGACTGGGCGTTCGCTCACGGCGGGGTCGACGAGCTCTACTGGGAGGGGTTCGTCGACAACGACGGCAGCGCCGGCGTAGCCCGATCGACGGGGTTCCGGTACACCGGCGACGCCCCGGGTCTCCATCCTGCACGCGACGGCTCCCATCCGCTCTGCCGGACGGCTCGACTCCGTTCGAGCGACGACCGGTCGGTGAAGCCCGGGTGGCCCGTCGGCGTCTCCCCCTCGGAATACTCGCGCGACCCTGCGGTTGACACCCGTGGCCTCGACGAACCGATCGGCGAGACCGAACCGGAGAGACCATGACCACGCCCTCGAGCGCGTACGACGACGCCATGCGGCGAGCGCTCGAGCTGGCTCTCCGCGGCACGTCCCTCGGCCCCAACCCCCAGGTCGGGTGCGTCCTCCTCCGCCCCGATCTGACGGTGGCGGCCGAGGGATGGCACCGCGGCGCCGGGACACCGCACGCCGAGGTCGACGCGCTCTCGAGGCTCGCGCCGGGCAAGTCCGCCGTCGGCCTCACGGCCGTCGTCAGTCTCGAGCCCTGCGATCACACCGGCCGGACGGGCCCCTGCAGCGAGGCCCTGATCGGCGCCGGGGTGTCGAGGGTCGTCTACGCCGTCTCCGATCCCGGCGAGTCGTCCTCGGGTGGTGCCGAGCGCCTCCGGCGGGCCGGGGTCGAGGTCGTGGCGGGCGTCCTCCGCGACGACGCCGAGGAGACCATCCGCCCCTGGCTCGTGGCGACCCGTGCGGGTCGCCCGTTCGTCACCCTCAAGTGGGCCTCCAGTCTCGACGGACGCGCCGCCGCGGCCGACGGCACCAGCCGGTGGATCACGGGCACGGCCGCCCGACAGCACGTGCACGAGCAGCGGGCCGCGCACGACGCCATCCTCGTCGGCACCGGCACCGTCCTGGCCGACGACCCCGGGCTCACCGCGCGCGGCGACGGCGGCGAGCTGCTCGCCGACCAGCCGCTGCCCGTCGTGGTCGGCCACCGGCCCGTCCCGGCCGACGCCGAACTCCGGAGACACCCGAGGGCTCTCGTCGAGACCGGCAGCCGAGACCTCGAGGCCGTGCTCGCCGACCTCTACGGGCGCGGCGTCCGCAGCGTGTTCGTCGAGGGCGGCCCGACCGTCGCCAGCGAGTTCGTGCGACGAGGCCTCGTCGACGACTACCTCGTCTACCTCGCCCCGACGCTCCTCGGCGGACCGCGCACGGCCCTCGGCGATCTCGGTGTGGCGAGCATCGACGGTCAGGTCCGTCTCGTGACGACCCGCGTGACCCCCCTCGGCGACGACGTCCTGATCGTCGCCCGCGCCCAGCCCCGGAGAACACCATGACCGCCTCGCCCGCCGCCTCGCCCCAGATCACCTTCGAGGTCGAGACCACCGTGCCGACCCGGCACGGCACGTTCGCCTTCCGCGCGTACCGCGACATCGTCACAGGGGCCGACCACGTCGCCGTCGTCGCGACCGGCCCCGACGGTCGTGCTCCCGGCGACGGAGCGCTCGTGCGGGTGCACTCCGAGTGCCTGACCGGCGAGGCCTTCGGGTCGCTGAAGTGCGAGTGCGGTCCGCAGCTCGACGCCGCCCTCGACACGATCCACGAGCACGGCGGCGTGGTCGTCTATCTGCGGGGCCACGAGGGCCGCGGCATCGGTCTGATCGACAAGCTCCGCGCCTACCGGCTGCAGGAAGACGGTCTCGACACCCTCGACGCGAACCTCGCCCTCGGGCTGCCGGCCGACTCCCGGCAGTACGGCGCGGCGGCCGATGTGCTGCGCGACCTCGGCATCCACGAGATCCGGCTGCTCAGCAACAACCCGGAGAAGAGCCGCCAGCTCGTCGAGCACGGCATCGCCGTCTCCGAGCTCGTGCCCCTCGTGGTCGGCGTCGGCACGTTCAACGAGGGCTACCTCGACACGAAACGCGACCGCATGGGCCACCAGCTGCCCGGGCACCTCCCCACCGACGGCTGAGCACCACTCACGAAGGCGCTAAACTGAACGACGGCTGTCACGAGCGGCCACACCCCACCGGCGTCGTGCGCCCCTGCTGATCCCCGGCCGACGCACGTCCACGACCGAGCCCCTGCGTGCCCCACCCGGCCCCGCTCCGCCGTCGTCGCCGGCATCGTCCTCCCCGCCGCTCCGGAGTCCCCCCATGTCGTCATCAGCCGTCGCCTCGTCGACGCAGCCCGCACCTCCTGCCAACAAGCGCTCGCGCGTCATCATCGCGAGCCTCGTCGGCACGTCCATCGAGTTCTACGACTTCTACGTCTACGCGACGGCCGCCGTCCTCGTCTTCCCGACCGTCTTCTTCGCGAACGACGACCCCGCCGTCGCGCGCCTCGCCTCGTTCGCCGTCTTCGGCGTCGCCTTCATCGCCCGACCCGTCGGCTCGATCGTGTTCGGCCACTTCGGCGACCGCATCGGCCGCAAGGGCACCCTCGTCGCCTCCCTCCTCACGATGGGCATCGCGACGGTGCTGATCGGCTGCATCCCCGCCGGCACGACGCCCGGCTGGGCCGTCGCGGGCCCCGCGTGCCTCGTCGTGCTGCGCTTCTGCCAGGGTCTCGGCCTCGGCGGCGAGTGGAGCGGCGCGGCGCTGCTGGCGACCGAGAACGCCCCGAAGAACCGACGGGCGATCTACGGCACGTTCCCCCAGCTGGGCGCGCCGATCGGCTTCATCATCGCCAACCTGCTGTTCGTGCTGCTGAACACCACCCTGACCGAAGAGCAGTTCATGGCCTGGGGCTGGCGGCTGCCGTTCCTGGCGAGCGCCCTGCTGGTGATCATCGGGCTCTACGTCCGCTTCAAGCTGATCGAGACCCCGGCGTTCCAGAAGGTCGTCGACTCGGGTTCGGTCGCGAAGCTGCCCCTGGCCCGCGTCTTCACGACGAGCTGGCGCCCGCTGATCCTCGGCACGTTCATCATGCTGGCCACGTACACGCTGTTCTACCTGATGACGACCTTCACCCTGACCTTCGGCACGGCCGATGCCGCCGGCGACCCGGCGGGTCTCGGCATCCCCCGCACGCAGTTCCTGTGGATGCTCATCCTCGGGGTCGTCTTCTTCGGCGTCTTCACCCTCGTCTCCGGGCCGCTCGCCGAGAGGTACGGGCGACGGGCGATGCTCATCTGCGTCACGGCCGGCATCCTGGTGTTCGGGTTCCTGTTCGCCCCGCTGTTCACCGGCGGCGTGCTCGGCGCGCAGGCACTGCTGATCATCGGCTTCGTGCTGATGGGGCTCACCTTCGGTCCCATGGGCGCGGTGCTGCCCGAGCTGTTCCCGACCAGCGTCCGGTACACCGGCTCGGCGATCAGCTACAACGTCGCGAGCATCCTCGGCGCGGCCGTGGCCCCGTTCATCGCCGTGTGGCTCTGGACGGCCGCTGGCGGCAGCACCTGGCTCGTCGGGCTCTACCTCTCGTCGATGGCCGCGCTGACGCTCGTCGCGCTGATCCTCAGCCGCGAGACCCGCGACGTCGACTACGAGGCCGTCGACTGACAGGTGCCGGGGCCGCCGACGAAGTACGGTCGTAGCAGGCGGTCCGTCGGCCGCCCCGGTCACCCGCCGCGCGCCGCGCGGCCTCCAGGCACGAGAGGCACCATGAGCTCCGACACGAGCGCGCGCACCCCGACGAACCCCGCCGAGGAGGCGCGGGTCGACCCCCCGAGGGCGCGCCGCGGTCTCGGACGCCGTCGCCCTCCCGAGGGGCCCCGTGCCACGTTCCGTCAGCTGCTGCCGTACCTCTTCGAGCACAAGAAGGTCATGACGGTGATCATCGTGCTCAGCGTGCTGGGCGCCGCGGCCTCGCTCGGTCAGCCGCTGCTCGTGCAGCGGGTGATCGCCGTCGTCGAGCAGGGCGGGGCCCTGGGCTCGCTCGTCTGGGCCCTCGTGGGCCTCGTGGTCGTGGCCGGTCTGCTGAGCGGGTTCCAGCACTACCTGCTGCAGCGCACCGGCGAGGGCGTCGTGCTCTCCAGCCGGCGCCGCCTCGTCGGGCGCATGCTGCGACTGCCGGTCAGCGAGTTCGACTCCCGCCGCACGGGCGACCTCGTCTCGCGGGTCGGTTCGGACACCACGCTGCTGCGCGCCGTCCTGACGCAGGGCCTCGTCGAGGCGATCGGCGGCAGCCTCACCTTCATCGGCGCCCTGGTCGGCATGTTCCTGATCGACCCCGTGCTGCTCGGACTCACCGTGCTGGTCGTCGCCGTCTCGGTGCTCGTCGTCGTGTTGCTCTCGGGGCGCATCCGGGTCGCGAGCCGACAGGCGCAGGAGAAGGTCGGAGACCTCACGGCGGCCGTCGAACGGGCCATCAGCTCGGTCCGCACCATCCGGGCGTCGGGGGCCACCGAGCGCGAGGTCGCCGCGGTCGAGCTCGACGCCGTCGGGGCCTACGAGCGGGGGCTGCAGGTCGCCCGGATCTCGGCGCTCGTCGTGCCCATCTCGTCGATCGCGCTGCAGGCCTCGTTCCTGGTCGTGCTCGGAGTCGGGGGCTTCCGTGTCGCCAGCGGCGCCATCGAGATCGCGTCGCTGGTGTCGTTCGTGCTCTTCCTCTTCCTGATGATCATGCCGCTCGGCCAGGCGCTCGGCGCCGTCCTCAGCGTGAACCAGGCGCTGGGCGCCCTCGGTCGCATCCAGGAGATCCTCGACCTCCCGTCGGAGGACCACGACGACCGCCGCACGGCCGCCGACCTCGCCGGTGTCGCCCGCGTCGAGACCACCGACGCCGTGACCTTCGACGACGTGCACTTCCGCTACCCCGCGGCACCGGACGCAGCGGCCGGCGGGGTCGACGGCGTCTTGCCGGACGACGACCTCACTGTGCTCCGCGGGGTCAGCTTCTCCGTCCCCGCCGGCGGGCGCACCGCTCTGGTCGGGCCGTCGGGCGCGGGCAAGAGCACCATGCTGGCGCTCATCGAGCGCTTCTACGACCCGACGGCGGGAGTCGTTCGGATCGACGGGGTCGACCTGCGCGCCCTCGACCGCGACGAGCTGCGCTCGCGCATCGGGTACGTCGAACAGGACGCCCCCGTGCTCGCCGGCACCATCCGCGACAACCTGACCCTCGGCTCGCCGGGCGCCACCGACGACGACTGCCGACGGGTGCTCGAGGCCGTGAACCTCACCGCGGTGCTCGATCGCGGCGACGAGGGCCTCGACGCGCAGGTCGGCGAAGACGGCGTCATGCTCTCGGGCGGCGAGCGCCAGCGTCTCGCGATCGCCCGCACCCTGCTCTCCGCCCCGCCCATCCTCCTGCTCGACGAGTCGACGTCGAGCCTCGACGGCGTCAACGAGCAGCGTCTGCGCGGCGCGATCGACGCCGTGGCGGAGGACCGCACGCTCATCGTCATCGCCCACCGACTGTCGACCGTCGTCGACAGCGACCAGATCGTCGTCGTCGACGGCGGGCGGGTCGTCGGGGTCGGCACGCACTCCGAGCTGGTCGTCAGCACGCCGCTCTACCGCGACCTCGCGAAGCACCAGCTGCTCGTCTAGCGGCGAGCCGGGGCCGCCGGGGCCGCTGGGGCCGCTGGGGCGCGAGGGTCAGCGGGTGCCGCGCCGCGCCTCCTCGATGACCTCGAGCGCTGCGACCGCGTCTCGCGGGTCGACGGGCACCTCGGCCTCGCCCCGCAGCGCTGCGGCGAGTCGGCCGTAGAACAGCGGGTAGCGGCCCCGCTCGGTGGGCACCACCCGGGCGTCGTCTCCGACGCCGATCGTGCCGTGCCGTGCCGGGTCGACGAGTCCGTAGGCGTCGTCCGCAGGCGACAGACCGTCCGCGAGCTGCGCCTCCTGCGGGTCGAGACCCGAGACGACGTAGGCGCCCTCCGATCCGAGCACCCGGAGGCGCGGGCCGGGCTGCGCGGCCACGTGACTCATCCAGAGACGCGAACGGACGCCGCTCTCGTGGCGCAGCGACAGCAGGACGTCGTCGTCGGCCGTCGCGGTGGGCCGACGCGTCGCGATCTCGGCGTGCACGTCGGAGACCGGGCCGAAGAGCCGCAGCGCCTGGTCGACGAGATGCGGGCCGAGGTCGAAGAGGATGCCGCCGCCGTCGGCGACCGTGGCGGAGGACTTCCAGCCCGCGCGGTTCGCGGTCTTCCACGGCTCGAAGCGGGACTCGAAGGTGTGCACGTCGCCGAGCGCCCCGTCGGCGATCAGCCGCGACGCCGTCAGGTAGTCGCCGTCCCATCGGCGGTTCTGGTAGACGGTGAGCAGTCGGTCGGAGCTCTCGGCCTGCGCGATCAGCGCGCGAGCCTCGGCGGCGGAGGTCGCCACCGGCTTGTCGACCACGACGGCCGACCCGGCACGGAGCGCCTCGGCGGCCACGTCGGCGTGCGTCGCGTTCGGGGTCGCGACGACGACGAGGTCGAGCCCCATGCCCGCGAGGTCCGCGCTGGAGGCCACGACCGCTGCGGCGGGGTGCCGATGCGCAGCGTCGGCCGCGCGATCGGCGTCTCGCGTGACGACGGCCGCCACGTCGTACTCGGGGTCGGCGGCGAGGAGGGCGCCGTGGAACACCCGCCCGGCGAGCCCGAAACCGACGATGCCGACCCGGATCGGCGCCCCGCTCACGACTCGACCCCGAGATCGGAGCGGGTGACGAGCGTCGCGCCCGCCTCCGACATCTCGGCCAGTGCGGCTTCGCTCGAGACGGGGGCGACACCGGCGACGAGATCGGTCACGACCCGGACGGCGAGCCCGGCGGCCACGGCGTCGAGCACCGACGCCCGCACGCAGTGGTCGGTGGCCAGCCCGACGACGTCGAGCGAGTCGACGCCCCGAGCCCGGAGCACCTCGGCGGCGCTCTCGCCGTCGGCCGTCACGCCCTCGAACGCCGAATACGACGGGCTGCCCGTGCCCTTCGTGAGATGCACGTCGATCGACGACGCGTCGAGCGCCGGATGGTAGTCGGCGCCGGTCGTGCCGCGGACGCAGTGCACCGGCCACGAGTCGACGTAGTCGGGCTGCTCGGAGAAGTGCCCGCCGTTGTCGCTCTCGGCCTCGTGCCAGTCGCGGCTGGCCAGCACGAGGGCGTAGTCGCCTGCCGCGAGCGCCAGGTGCTCGGCGACCCCCTCGGCGACGCGGGTGCCGCCTGCCACGCCGAGCGCGCCTCCTTCGGTGAAGTCGTTCTGGACGTCGATGACGAGGAGTGCTCTGACCATGCGCTCATTCTCCTGACAGATCGGCGCCGCAGCGGTACACGGCCGCCGTCAGCGTGTCGAGTGCGCCGCGGGCGTCGTCGCGCACGTCGCCGATCGCGTAGAACGCGAAGGCGAGTCGGGTGCCGTCGGCGGAGTCGATGCTGCCCGCCAGCGTGTAGGCCGTGTCGATCCAGCCCGTCTTCGCGTGCACGGAGCCGGCCGCGACCGCGTTGTCGCCGGTGAAGCGACTCGCGAGGGTGCCCGTGCGCCCCGAGATCGGCAGCGCGTCGTAGACGACGCCGAGGCCGTCGCGGCGGTCGGCCACGGCGATCATCAGCCTCGCCACGACCGTCGAGGGGACCGCGTCGTTCTCGCTCAGCCCCGACCCGTCGATGATCGTCGTGGTCGAGGTGTCGAGCCCGTACGTCGACGACAGCACCGAACGGTAGAGGGGCGTCAGCGAGGCGGACGACCCGTCGGCGCCCGACGCACGCGACGAGGTCCGTGCGAGCATCTCGGCGAGCGTGTTGTCGGAGGTGGGCAGCAGCTGCGAGATCAGGGTGGAGACGGGCTGCGACGCTACCTCGCCCAGCACGGTGGCGCTGCTCGAGGCGCCCTGCGACATCGCCGCGGTGTCGGCCCCCGCGACCCCCGCGGAGACCAGCGCGGCCCGGAAGGCGTCGCCGGCGCGAGCGACGGGGTCGGTGCTGCGCGGGCTGGTCTGCGCGGCGGGGTCGGCCCGGTCGCCGTCGACCATCAGCGCCGTCACCTCGGAGTGGTAGCCGATGGTCTGTTCGGAGCGCTTCCAGGAGGGGTCCCACTCGTCGGCCTGACTCCAGTAGGTGGCGTCGAGAGTGATCCGCGAGACGGGGGCGTCGCCCAGCCGGGTCTTCACCTGCGCGGCGAGGTCGGCGAGCGTCGGCGCCCCGGCGTACACGCTGCCGCCGGAGGGGACGGCGCTGAGCGTGGCGTCGCCACCGCCGACGAGGGCGATCGCGCCGCTGCCGACGTCGCCCGTCACCCTGGTGGTCAGACGATGGTCGGGCCCGAGCACCGCGAGGGCGACCGCGCTCGTCAGGGTCTTGAGGACGCTGCCCGTGCGGGCGGGCGTCGATCCGTCTCGGTCGAACAGCACCTCGCCGGTCGCGGCGTCGACGACGGTGCCCTCGAACTGCGCGAGGCGGGGGTCGGCGGCCGCGGCGGCGACCGAGCAGGAGCGCACCGGGGCCGCCGTCGGAGTCGCGGTCGGCGTCGGGGTCGTCGGGGCCACGTCGGGTGCCGCCGACGGGGTGTCGGCCGCCGTGGGCTCGGGTGTCGCACGGGGCGAGTCGGCCGGCGACGAGGTCGAGACGGTCGGCTCGCCCGGCGTCGTGATGGCCCCGGCCGCGACCGCTCCCCCCGCCAGCAGGGCGATCGCGGTCACGACCGCGGTCACGCGCACCCCGCGGGGGTGCTCGTCGAGGAGGTGCGCGAGGGTTCTCCGCGGACCGCCGCGTCGGTCACGCGGACGTTCTCGGGGTGCGTGGTCGTCCATCGCAGCCAGTGTACGAAACCGTCGCCGCGCCTCCTACCCGTGCCTGTTACTCGCCGGGATAGCGGACCCCGATCTGCTTCCGCATCTCGTCCATGGTGCGCATGACGTCGACGATGCCCTCGGCCGTGAGCAGGGGGCTCTCGGTCTCGCCCGCCGAGACGACGCGGTCGAGTTCGATGGCCTGGTGGTGCATGCCGCGGAGGGACCCCTCGTCGGAGTCGAAGCGCTCGATGACGGCGTCGTCGCTGTCGTACACGGTGAAGCCGACGGGGGTGTACCAGGTCGCGTCGATCTCGACGCGACCGGCCGTGCCGTGCACGACGGCGACGTTGTGCCCCGTCGAGTCGAGCGCCGAGTACAGCTGCGCCGAAGCGCCGCTCGCATAGCCGAGGGTCACCGAGTGGCGGGCGTCGACGCCCTGGTCGCTGAGGACCCCGACGGTCGCGATGTCGGTCGGGGCGCCGAGCAGATCGTGGGCGAACGACACCGGGTAGACGCCGAGGTCGAGCAGCGCGCCGCCGCCGAGCGCCGGGTCGTTGAGGCGGTGGCGCGGGTCGGTCGGCAGGGACTGCAGGTGCACGGCCGTCAGGAGGCGCACCTCGCCGATGGTGCCGGATCGCACGATCGCCCGCAGTCGCGCGCTCTGCGGGAGGTAGCGGGTCCACATCGCCTCCATCGCGACCACGCCGGCGGCGGACGCGGCGTCGAGGACCGTCTGCGCCTCGGCGGCGTTGACGGTGAAGGCCTTCTCGACGAGCACGTGCTTGCCGGCGGCGATCGCGAGCAGGGCCTGCTCGGCGTGGAAGACGTGCGGAGTCGCGACGTAGACGGCGTCGACGGTCGGGTCGGCCACGAGGTCTTCGTAGCTGCCGTGCGCGTGGTCGATGCCGAACCGGCCGGCGAACTCGTCCGCCTTGGCCTGGTCGCGCGAACCGACGGCCGAGACGGCCAGGCCGGCCCCCAGCAGGTCGGAGGTGAAGGCCTGGGCGATGCCGCCCGCGCCGAGTATTCCCCATCGAATCGTCATGACACCTGTCTACCAGCCGCCCGGTCGGACTCCGACACCCTCAGTTGCGCGATGCGCGCCTCCAGCAGGTCGGCCGTGACGGCCAGCTCGACCGCCCAACGCCCCGGGTCGGACGACCACCTCATCAGATCGAGCAGCTCGTCCTCGTCGATGAGTCGGAGGGAGGCGACCCTGTCGGCATTGCGCTCCATCCGCAGGTCGATGAGCGGGACGCCCGTCTCGTACTCGTCTCGCTCGGCGTGGACGAGCTCGTGCGCGAGGACGGACCGCTCGAGCGCGCCTCGCATCCGGGGCTTGATGAGGATGGCGCCGAGCTGGGGTACGTACCTGCCGAAGTCCGCTCGAAGCGGGTACTCGATGATCGGGACCCCCAGATCCGCCGCGTGCTCCCGCGGTACGTACTGAGTCACGGTGTGTGGTCGTCCTCCTCGACTTCGTGGGCGTCGCTCTTGGCCGCACTCGGCAGCGACTCGATGTCATCTTGACTGGAGCCACTGACAACGGCCCATGCAGGGTGATCGACCGGGGGCGCGGAGGCGTCCGCCGCCGAGCTGACCCTGCGGAGCATCTCGCGGGCGATCTCGAGGTCGGTGAAGTCCGTGATCTGCAGGGCTCGCGGAACGCTCAGCGTGCCCTCGATGTCGCCTGGCCGGAGGTAGCCGGCGGCGACGAGGGCCAGGAAGGGGCTGACCCCGTAGGCCCGTGCCACTCCGATGACCTGCTCCGCCTTGGGCTGCACCTCGCCCGAGACCCATCGACTCACGGTGGCCGTCGAGACGCCCGCGACACGGGCGATCTCGGATTGGTTGGGTACTCCGGCTTCGGGGCCGGCGATCGCAGTGAGGAAGGCCGGCCAGGTCTGGGTGATCACGAGGAGACGCTACAGGTCTCGCTGCATACGTGCAACGCATTTCCATATACGGAGCAGCAGCCTTGTGGGCATCCTGTCGCGACACGCCGCGTTCCGCCCGTGGGACGCCGTTGCACACGTGGATATACGCCGTAGTGTTCCTCGCATGAACAAACCATCCGCACATGCAACACCGACCAGGGTCGACCGTCTGGTTCTGGACGTCGTCGCTCTGCACGAGCTGCGAAGGACTCACCAGATCGAGTCCGACGCCGAGCTGGCCCGGATGATCGGCGTCGACCGGACGACCCTCGCCCGGGTCGCAGCAGGCGGTCCGCCGTCCAACGGCTTCATGGCCCGGACCAAGCTGCTCTTCCCCTCGGCACCGCTCGACCGGCTCTTCGTCGTCGAACGACTGCTCGCCACCCGCCATCAGGTCGGGTCGGCACCACTCGGACTCCGCCACCGCTGAGTCCCGTGCACGCTCGCCACGACAACCGAGCACCTGCTTCCCCACACGGGGAGCGGCTCAGCGACCGCTGAGCCGAAGAAAGAGAAGAAACGGAGATTCACATTCCTGAATGGGGAGGCCACACGAATGGCCAGATACCCGCCTCGGCACTCGTACCCGTGCCGGCGACCCTCACCGGTTCCGGCTATCTGCGAAGCGACGCCGCCAGGCAGTACACCGCACTGAACAGTGCATTCCAGGCTCAGTTCGGGGCAGACCTCGTCATCACCGAGGGCTACCGGAGCTACGAGCGTCAGAAGTACCTCTACGACGGCTGGCTCAACGGTCAGCCGGGCTTCAACTACGCAGCAGAACCCGGAACGTCGAATCACGGGTGGGCGACCGCCTGCGACTTCGGCGCCGGCGTAGCCAGTTACGGCACACCTCAGAAGGCCTGGATGGACGCCAACGCGCCCACCTTCGGCTGGTCACCGACCGGCAACGGCTTCCCCTCCCGGGAGCCGTGGCACTTCGACTACATCCGGGCCTACGAGCCCATCACCGCACCTCCGACAGATACGAAAGAAGAAGACATGGACAAGCTCTACATCATCACTCAGGGAACCACGAGCCGCTGGGCTCCCGGCAGCAAGTTCCTCATCTCGAACGGACGCAGCCGGCTCGTGTCGACCGCCGATCTGGCCCTCGTCGGCCTGGCGCTCTCGGACGGCATCGAGGTCACGACATCGGAGATGGGTCGCGTGCTCGCGCTGCACAGCATCCCCGATTCGGGCAGCGTGTCGATCAACGACTTCGACCGCTACCGCAACATCAGCCTCGCGCTGAACGCGGACTCCCCCACCCCGAACATCCAGTACACCGTCTCGAGCAACCTCGAGGCCGTGAAGTCGGGTGTCGGAGCGATCCGGACCAAGGTCGGCGCCTGACGGACGACGACGAGGGAGGCCTCCGCTTCGGCGGGGGCCTCCGCTTCGGCGGGGGCCTCCCCTCCCTCTCCGGGGAGGAGCCGTGACCCTCCACCCCGTCGGCCCCTCGAGCTACGGCTCGCTCCGGGGTGTCGTCCAGTACGTGACGGACGAGACCGTCGCAGCGCAGGTCAATTCGCTCATCGCCGAGTCCGCCGGCGTCTTCGCGGACGGCGGCATCCTGTCGGTGAACGAGGGGCTCCGCTCACGACGCGACCAGGAGATCAAGCGGGCCGCATGGGAGGCGTTCGTCGACGGCGGCCCCTGGGCCCCGCTCGCGGCGGTGCCCTACACGTCGTCGCACGACCAGGCGCAGGGCGCCGGCCTCGACTTCGGCATCACACTGCCCGACGGGCGGAACCGGGCGCTCGAGGACGACCAGGCGGCCCACGCGTGGGTCGTCGCACGCGGACGCCTCCGAGGCATCAGCCATACGGGAAGGGACTTCCGACCGACGCCCGAATCCTGGCATTTCACCGGCGGATATCCCGCCTCCCTCAACCCCATCGATCCCGAGGAGGTCGACATGACACCAGAAGAGAAGAAGCAGCTCGCCGCCGTCCTGGACGCGGTCACCACGACGAAGAGCGCGGTCGGACGCGTCGAACGCCGCCAGGTGGTGATCGTCGACGCAGTTGTCAAGATCAAGGTCGCCGTGGGCGACGTCCGCCAGAAGGTCTTCCGGATGGCCACGACTCGGAGGCCGCCGGAGGACGGATCATGACCCCGGCCGACGAGCGGACCGCGACCGACTCCGAGGCGCAGCCGCCCTCCGTGCATGCCATCTGGTTCACGACCCAGCGCGTGCTGCGGACCATCGTCGCGGTGGGCATACCCGTCTTCCTGAGCTTCGCCCTGGTCCTGCCGCTGGTCATCGAGGCATTGGGGCTGCCCGTGTCCTCGGCGCTCTACGGGTGGCTCGTCGGGTTCGCCGCGACCACCACAGCGGTCGCGGGAGCGATCACCCGGGTGATGGCGGTGCCGGCGGTCAACAGCTGGCTCATGCGGATCGGACTCGGATCGGTGCCTCGCCCGACCGATCGGAACACGCGACCGGCGGAGCATTGACGACGACGCTCGTCATGGGCTCAGACGACGGAAGCCCCGGTCGGTGACGACCGGGGCTTCTGTGGAGCCGCTTTGGGGAATCGAACCCCAGACCTTCTCATTACGAGTGAGACGCTCTACCGACTGAGCTAAAGCGGCGGATACCGGCCATGGCCGACAACCAGTGCCTGTCGGCACGAATAGATACTGTACCGGATTCTCAGAGTTCGCGTGACACGAGGCGCCGCAGGTCGGCGAAGCTGTCGTCCATCCGGGCGCGGAGGCTGAACCGGTAGTCGCCGAGGTGCTCGACGTCGTCGTCTTCGATCCATTCGGCCCAGGCGTGCCGCAGCGTGGCGATGACCACGAGCGCGACGAGGTGGGCCCGGCTCGCCACAGCCGCAGCGCCGTCGGCCCCGTCGGAGCCGTCGATGGTCGACGCGAGGCCCCCGTCGGCTGCGAGCCGCTGGGCGACGACCTCGGTCACCCGTTCTTCGAACACGCGGACCGACGCCATCCGCCGTGCGAACAGCTCGGGGTACGCGCGCAGCACGGCGCGGCGCCGCTGCACGAGCTCTCGGTCGCCGGTCGCCGTCGTCGCGGCGTGGTCGAGGAGGTGCACCAGACCGTCGAGGAGCGACCCGTCGTGATCGGAGACGAACGCCTCGAGCTCGGCCCCGTCGGAGAGCTGCGGCGGATCTCCGACCACGGCCTCCTCCTTGGAGGTGAAGTAGTTGAAGAACGTGCGGGGCGACACGTCGGCGCGTCGACTGATCATGTCGACCGTGACGGCCTCGAGGCCGTGCTCGTTGATGAGATCGAGCACCGCGACCTGGATCGCCCGCCGCGTGGCCAGGCGCTTTCGCTCGCGGAGGCCAGGGGCGGCGGTCGGGTCGCTCATCCGGCCATCTTGCCTCACCTGACCGCGTGTCTGCTGATGGCGACGAGCATGGCCTCGAGTGCGAGGACCGGCGACACGTTCGACTCGATGCGACGGCGGGCGACCGCGATCGCGTCCATCACGGCGAGGGTGCTGGCCGGCGAGGAGGCGCGGGTCGCCTCGTCGAGACGCCCGCGCATGCTCTGGTTGACGGGGTCGTCACCGACGCCGAGGTGCAGGAGCAGGACGTCGCGGTAGAGCGAGAGCAGGTCGACCATGATGCGGTCGATGCCGTCGCGGAGGCTGCGCGTGGCACGGCGCTTCTGGTCGTCGTCGAGCGCCCGCAGCTGACTGCGGAGCGCCGGAGGCACCGTCCCGCCCGGCTCGACCCCGAGGGAACGCAGCGCACTGGCCCGCTCGTCGGCGTCGCGTTCGGTCGTGATGGCCTTGGCGTCGTCGCCGGCCACCGCGAGCAGCGTCGCCGCCGCCTGCACGGCGTCGGACACCGAGCGGATGGCGAGCGCGGTCTCGAGCGTCCGTCGGCGACGGTCGCGCGCCTCCGGGTTGGTGGCGAGTCGGTGCGCCATGCCGATGTGACTCTGAGCCTCGCGGGCCGCGACGACGGCCGTCTCGTGATCGACTCCGTCGCGACGCTCGATGAGGGCCGCGACGTCGGCCACCGAGGGGACGCGCAACCGCACGCCACGGACCCGCGACCGGATGGTCGGGATGAGATCGGCCTCGCTGGGCGCGCAGAGGATCCAGACCGTGCGAGGCGGCGGCTCCTCCAGCGCCTTCAGCAGGAGGTTCGACGTGCGCTCGGTCATGCGGTCGGCGTCCTCGATGACGACCACCCGGTAGCGCCCCACCGACGGGGAGAACTGGGAAGCCGCGACCAGGGTGCGGACCTCGTCGATGGTGATGATGATGCGCTCGGTGCTCAGCACCGCGAGGTCCGGGTGCGAGCGGGCCCCGACCTGACGGATGGTCGCCTCGGCATCCTCGTCGCTGCGGGCCAGGAGCGCCGCAGCGAACGCGTAGGCGAGATTCGACCGCCCCGAGCCGGGCGGGCCCGTGATCAGCCAGGAGTGGGTCATCGACGAGTTGCCCGGTTCGGTCGAGGCCGCCGCACGCAGCGACTCGATGGCGTCGGCCTGACCGGTCAGGCCGTCCCAGAACGACGGTGTCGACACGGTCACTCCAGGAGGCCGGCGACTCGGTCGCGGATGAGCGACGCGATCTCCGCCTGCGGCAGAGACGCGTCGACGACCACGAACCGCTCGGGTTCGGACTCGGCCACAGCCAGGTACGCGGCACGGACGCGCGCGTGGAAGTCGGACTTCTCGGACTCGAGCCGGTCGTACTCTGTGCGGGCGCTGTCGAGCCGACGTCGCCCCTCGGCCTCGTCGAGGTCGAGCAGGACGGTGAGGTCGGGGGCCAACCCGTCGACCGCCCATTCGGACAGCGATCGGATCTCGTCTCCGCCGAGGACCCGGCCGGCACCCTGGTAGGCCACCGACGAGTCGATGTACCGGTCTTGCAGGACGACGTCGCCCCGCTCGAGGGCGGGCCGGACCAGCGTCTCGACGTGGTGCGCCCGATCGGCGGCATACAGCAGGGCCTCGGCACGAGGGGCGATGTGACCCCGACGATGCAGGACGATCTCGCGGAGCTCGAGCCCGAGGTCGGTCCCCCCGGGCTCTCGCGTCCGCACGACGGACCTGCCGCTCTCGACGAGCCAGGCCTCGAGCAGACCGGCCTGCGTGGTCTTCCCCGATCCGTCGCCGCCCTCGAGCGTGATGAAGAGGCCCGCCACTACTCGGGCTTCTTCGCAGCTGCCGGCTTCTCGGCCGCAGCGGGCTTCGCCGCAGAGGGCTTCTTCGCAGCAGCGGCCTTGGTCGCGGTCGCCTTGGTCGTGGTCGCCTTGGTGGCGGCCGCGGGCTTCTTCGCGGCCGGCTTCTTGGCAGCCGGCTTCTTGGCGGCGGGCTTCTTGGCCGCCGGCTTCTTCGCAGGCCCCTTGGCGCGTTTGTCGGCGATCAGCTGCACGGCGCGCTCGAAGTCGACCTCCTCGACGGTCTCGCCGCGGGGGATGGTCGCATTGGTCTCGCCGTCGGTGACATAGGGCCCGAAGCGACCGTCTTTGACCTTGATGGGCTTGCCGCTGACCGGATCGGCCTCGAACTCCTTCAGGGCGCTGCTGGCGCGCTTGGCACCGTACTTCGGCTGAGCGTAGAGCTCGATCGCACCGGCCAGGTCGATGTCGAAGATCTGATCCTCGCTGGTGAGCGACCGCGTGTCGGCGCCCTTCTTCAGGTACGGGCCGTAGCGGCCGTTCTGCGCCTGGATCTCCTCGCCGCTCTCCGGGTCGACACCCACGACACGGGGCAGGTCGAGAAGCCGGAGGGCGGTCTCGAGATCGACGGTGTCGACGTCCATGCTCTTGAACAGCGACGAGGTCCGCTCCTTCGGAGCGGCCTTCTTCGCCGGGGCCTTCTTCGGCTTCGCCCCGGTGCCTTCCGTCGCAGCGGGCGCGGGGGCCTCGACGACCTCGCCGGTGGCGGGATCCGCATCGACCTCCTCGGGAGTCCGCTCGGTCACGTAAGGGCCGAAACGGCCGTCTTTCGCGATGACCTCCTTGCCGCTCTCGGGATTGACGCCGAGCACGCGATCGCCGATGACGGGCGCGTCGATCAGCTCGCGAGCCTTCGCGGCGGTCAACTCGTCGGGAGCGAGGTCCTCCGGCACGTTCACCCGACGCGGAGTCTCGGGATCCGAACCCGGCGCCTCGAGGTAGGGGCCGTACCGTCCGATGCGGAGGGTGAGCCCCTCGCCGAGCGGTATGGAGTTGATGTCCCGTGCGTCGATGTCGCCGAGGTTGTCGACCACCTTGCGGAGACCACGGTGCTGCTCGTTGCCGAAGTAGAAGCCGTTGAGCCAGTCGACCCGATCGGCGCCGCCCCCGGCGATCAGGTCCAGGTCGTCTTCCATGCTCGCGGTGAAGTCGTACTGGACGAGGTCGCCGAAGTAGTCCTCGAGCAGTCTCACGACCGAGAAGGCGATCCAGTTCGGCACGAGCGCCGTGCCCCGAGGGGTCACGTAACCGCGGTCGACGATGGTCGACATGATCGCGGCGTAGGTCGACGGGCGACCGATGCCCAGCTCTTCGAGCGTCTTGACGAGGCTCGCCTCCGTGTAGCGGGGAGGAGCGCTCGTGTCGTGGCCCTTGGCCTCGACCGCGTCGAGGGCGAGGTTCTGCCCGACCGTCAGGGGCGGGAGCTTGGCGTCGGCCGGCTCGGCCGAGCCGTGGCGGTCCTCGTCGCGTCCCTCTTCATACGCGTTGAGGAACCCGCGGAACGTGATGACGGTTCCCGATGCGGTGAACTCCGCCAGGGTGCCCGCGCCGCTGCGCGGGGTGATCCCCTCGACTGCATCGGGGGTCGTGGCCGCCACGACGACGGACGCCGTGGATCCCTTGGCATCGGCCATCTGCGACGCGACCGTGCGCTTCCAGATGAGGTCGTAGAGCTTCCAGTCGTTGCCACGGAGGGTGGTCGACATCTCGGACGGCGTGCGGAAGGTGTCGCCCGACGGGCGAATCGCCTCGTGCGCCTCCTGGGCGTTCTTGCTCTTGCCCGTGTAGAGGCGGGGTTTGGCCGGAACGGTCTCGGCACCGTAGAGCTTCGACGCCTGGTTGCGGGCCGCATCGATCGCCTGCTGCGAGAGCGACGGCGAGTCGGTGCGCATGTAGGTGATGTGGCCGTTCTCGTAGAGCGACTGCGCGACGCTCATGGTCTGACGAGCCGAGAAACGCAGTTTCCGCGCCGCCTCCTGCTGCAGGGTCGACGTCGTGAACGGCGCTGCCGGACGACGCGTGTAGGGCTTCGACTCGACGGAGGTGACCTCGATCGTGACGCCGGCGGACTCGAGGGCCCGTGAGAGGGCGAGCGCGGTCGACTCGTCGAGTGAGACGGACTCGTTCTTCAGCTGCCCGCGGTCGTCGTAGTCGCGACCGCTCGCGACGCGTGAGCCGTTGATCCGAACCAGCTTCGACGAGAACGGGACCGACTCGGTCGAGGGCTCGAAGGTCGCGGTGAGGTCCCAGTAGGTGGCGGAGACGAAGGCGAGACGCTCTCGTTCGCGATCGACCACGAGTCGTGTCGCAGCCGACTGGACGCGACCGGCGGAGAGACCGGGGCCGACCTTCCGCCAGAGGACGGGCGACACCTCGAACCCGTAGAGACGGTCGAGGATGCGGCGGGTCTCCTGGGCGTCGACGAGCGCCGTGTCGAGCTCACGGGTGTTCTCCTGCGCCTTCTGGATGGCGTCCTTCGTGATCTCGTGGAAGACCATCCGCTTGACGGGGACCTTGGGCTTGAGCTCTTGCAGCAGGTGCCACGCGATGGCCTCGCCCTCGCGGTCCTCATCAGTCGCGAGGTAGAGCTCGTCGGCCGTCTTCAAGGCGCGTTTCAGATCGGAGACGGTCTTCTTCTTGGCGTCGGACACGACGTAGTAGGGCTCGAAGCCGTTCTCGACGTCGACGGAGAACTTGCCCAGCGAGCCCTTCTTCAGCTCGGGCGGCAGGTTCTTCGGCTCGATGAGGTCGCGGATGTGGCCGACGGATGCGAGGACCTCGTATCCGCTGCCGAGGTACTGGGCGATCGTCTTGGCCTTCGCGGGCGACTCGACGATGACCAGTTTCTTCGTGCCTGGCACGGGACTCCTTGGATTGTGGAACGTAGACGGCCGATCGAGACCGATCGGCGAGGCCGTCGGGGACGACGTCCCCTCCGGCGAGGGCGACGTGGTGGCTGCCGACAGGCACACCATACACACACCGCACGCGCGACTCGCTCACGGCGTCGCCGGTGACCCGACTGCCTCGGCGGGTGGCGGACCCGCCGTCGCGGACGCCGCCACGGGCAGGAGACCGAGTGTGCTCGACACCCTGACGGTGACGATGGATCCGTCCGTCTCGCAGGCCACGAGGGCGGCCCGGTTGGCCTCGGCCGCCCGGCTCGCGGCATCGCAGACGACCCCGGCCGTCAACCCTGAGGCCACGTCGGCGCCCGCCAGGGCCGAGGCGTCGGCGGCCCCCGCCACCCGACTGCGCTCGACCAGGACCCGCGCCGTGCCCGTCACGGCGAGCACCAGCGCGACGATCATCAGCAGCAGTCCCACGGCGACGACGGACGCCGATCCCCCGTCGTCGCCGGGCAGGAGGCGCGGGTGCGGTGTCGAGGTCATCCGCCGGCCCTCGGGGCGCAGCTCCGACCGGTCAGCTCGAGACCCTCGACGGGCCCGAGTGCCACCACCCGCGTGAGCCGGATGCAGACCAGCTCGCCCTCCGACGACGTGGAGACGCTTGCGCCCGGTGCGAGAGCCGCGAGCGTCGCCGGCACGGCGTCGCCGCCGCCTCGGGCCGTCTGCCGCGCGACCACAGCCGCGGCGTCCGACAGGCGGATGGCCTGCATCCCCGCGCCGGCGCCCACGAGGGCGAGACCGACGACGGACAGGAGCGCTGGCACCACCACGGCGAACTCGGCCGTGACGCTGCCGACGTCGGACGGGAACCGGCTGCGCCCCGGTGCGACGCAGGCCATGTCAGCCCACCGTCAGGGCGGACCGGACGAGATCGGACAGGGTGCCCCGCACCTCGTCCGAACGCATGATGACGACCAGGAGACCGGCGAACCCCACCGCGGCCATGATGACGATCGCGTATTCGGCGGTCGCCGCGCCGTCGTCGGCCGCGAGCAGGCGACGGAGCGGGCCGGCGCGGCGACTGCCGTCCCGGCCGGTGAGGACGGTCGTGTTCCGGGTGTCGAGGGCGGGATGCGGTGTCATGGGGTTCCTTACTCTCTGCAGGACCACTCGGTGTGGCGTGGTCCGAGTCTCCGGCGTCGCCGCGACCGACCGGCGTCGGCACCGGCGCCGCTGGGGATCGGTCTCACCAGCTCGCCGTTGTGGAGGAGACGAGCGAGACGACGAGCGGCACGACGGCGACGACCAGGAACGCCGGCAGGACGCAGAGGCCGAGCGGCAGCATGAGGGTCGACCCGAGTCGTGCGGCGGCCGACTGGGAGTCCGCGGCACTGCGGAGTCGCCGTTCACGGGCGGTCGCCCGGAGCAGCTCACCGGCGGGGGCACCGGCCCGGCGCGAGAGATCGAGCACCTCGAGGCAGTCGCGCTCGGCGCCGTCCTCCGCTGCCACCCCGGACCCGTCCGCATCAGCCGACGGGAGCAGCTCGAGGGCGGACCGCACGAGCGCGAGCCCCGAGTCCCACGACGCACCGCCCGAGACCGCGACGGCCAGCAGTTCCAGGCGCAGACCGGGGACGGGCCCCTCGGGCGTGGCACCGCGGACGAGTCGTGCGTTCCAGGCCCGAGCGAGGGCCACGAGGCCCGCGCCGACCGCGAGGCAGCCCCAGCCGACGGGCGTGCCGACCAGCACGCCCGCCGTGTCGAAGCCCATGCCCATGGAGAACAGCAGACCCACCGGCGGCAGCGCCAGCACGATGCGCCCCGTCGAGCGAGGCCCGCTCAAGGCGACCTCGACGTCGCGTCGCGCCGCCTCGGCTGCGCGAAGGCCCGCCACGAACGTCCGCAGGCAGTCGGCCAGGGGCGCACCGCTGCGCTCCGCGACGAACCACGCACAGGCGACCTGCCGCCAGTCGAGCTCGTGACGCGGGCCGTCGGGCGCGCGTGCGAAGGGTCGTCCGCCCAGAGCGGCCGCGAGCGCCTCCGAGATCGGCATGCCGGTCACGGCCTCGGTCGCGACGGCGAACGTCACCTCGCGGACGGGCCCCGGAGGCTCCGACTCGGCGACATGCCGCCAGGCCGAGGCCGGGACGACGCCGGCGGACAGCAGCACGGCGACGCGCTCGACGACCGTCGAGGCGGGGGTGACGGTGACGAGACGGCGCCGCCGCTCAGGCGGCACGACGAGCGAGCCCCGCCCGAGCCGTCAAGGCGCCGTCCGCATCGAGCACGAGGTGCCCGATCTGGGCGAGACGCCGACCCTCGGCGGTCCGCTCCAGATGGAACACGGCGTCGAACGCGCTGACGGCCTGTCGCGCCAGCGCCGCGGGGCTGAGCCCGGCGACCGCGCCCAGCGCCTCGAGACGGGCGGGGACATCGGCCAGACCGTTCGCGTGCAGAGTGCCGGCACCTCCGTCGTGCCCGGTGTTCAGGGCCGACAGCAGATCGCGCACCTCCACTCCGCGGCACTCCCCCACCACGAGTCGGTCCGGGCGCATGCGCAGCGCCTCGCGCAGCAGACGGGCGAGATCGACTCCACCGACGCCCTCGAGGTTGGGCTGACGCGTCTCGAGCGAGACGACGTGCGGATGATCGATCCGGAGCTCGGCCACGTCCTCGATGGTCACGATCCGATCGGTCGGATCCGCTTCGGCGAGGAGACTCGACAGGAAAGTGGTCTTCCCCGCCCCGCCCGCCCCTGTGATGAGGATGTTCGCGCGCCGGCCCACGCACCTCCTGACCTCGCTCTCGTCGACGTCGTCGAAGAACCCCTGCGCGGAGAGCCCGTCGAGCGTGAGGGGCGTCCGGCGCGGCAGGCGGATGGAGAGGAGGGTGCCCGCCGTCGACACGGGCGGCAGGACGACATGGACCCTGATGCCGGCGTCGAGGCGCACGTCGACGCAGGGGCTGGCCTCGTCGACGTGTCGACCGCCCGCCGCCACGAGTCGTACCGCGAGATGCCGTGCGACGTCGTCGGACAGGTGGATGCGACCGTCGGGCAGGAGGCCGTGGCCGCGATCCACCCAGGTGCCCCCTCCGCCGTTCACGAAGACGTCGGTCACGCCCGGCTCGTCGATGATCTCGCGCAACGGGCCGAAGGGAGCCCCGCGAGACGAGCCGGGCAGGCTCTGTACCCCGTTCGCGCCCGTTGTACCCCGATGATCGAGACGGCCGCGCGACGCCGCGGGGACGAAGCGCCCCAGGTCGACTCCGCGGGTGACCGACGGGTGATCGACGGGACGCGGCGAGGGGGCGGCAGGGGCGGCCGAGAGGGTGGTCGAGGTCTGGATCGGAGTCATAGCCGGACGCTAGAGGACAGGCCACCGGAGCAGACGGTTCGGTGCAGCGCCTGGGGACGACGACTGCATGCCGACGATGTGGAGGGGTGATCGCCCTCACCCGCGGAGGGTGATCTCCGGGTTAAACGAAGAGGGGCGGCGCCGATTGGGGGGAACCGGCGCCGCCACCGCAACACGCGATTGGGGGGAATCAACGCATTGCGAGTCGGAACTGAATCCGACTGCGTTAACTGTACCCCAGGATGGGCCCGCCTCGCCACGCGCGACACGTCGATCTTCCGTGATCGGACAGGCCTACCCGGAAAGACCCCGGGGGTAGTCTCGCTTCCTGTGCGGGTCAGCCCGCGCCTCCCGCAACGACGCGAAAGGTCCTACATGGCCGACGGAACCCCGACCCCTCCGAGAGAGGCGTCCACGTTCGCCCCCGACCCGGTGTTCGCCTCGAACGCCGTCGCCACCCGCGATCTGGCCGATCGCGCGCACGCGGACCGGTCGGCCTTCTGGGCCGAGCAGGCCGACGCGTGCGTGACCTGGGGTCGCCGACCGACCGAGACCCTCGACTGGTCCGATCCCCCGTTCGCACGGTGGTTCGCCGACGGCACGCTGAACGTCGCCTACAACTGCCTCGACCGCCACGTCGAGGCCGGCCACGGTGAGCGCGTCGCCCTCCTCTGGGAAGGCGAGCCCGGTGACGCACGCGCGGTCACCTACGCCGAGCTGACGGCCGACGTGAAGCGGGCCGCCAACCTGCTGTCGTCGCTGGGCGTCGGGCCGGGCGACCGGGTGGTCGTCTACCTGCCGCAGATCCCGGAGGCGGTGGTCGCCATGCTCGCGGTCGCCCGGTTGGGCGCGGTGCACTCGGTCGTGTTCGGCGGCTTCAGCGCCGAGAGCCTCCGCGCACGGATCGACGACGCCGAGGCCACACTGGTGATCACCGCCGACGGCGGGTGGCGGAAGGGCAGCGTCTCGCCCCTCAAACCAGCGGTCGACGCGGCACTGGCGCTCGGCGGGCGGTCGACGGTCGAGAACGTGCTGGTGATCAGGCGGGGCGAGAACGCCGTCGACTGGGTGGAGGGGCGTGACCTCTGGTGGCATGAGGCCCTCGAGGGCGTCGAAGCGGAGCACACCGCCGAGATGTTCGAGGCGGAGCATCCGCTGTTCATCCTCTACACCAGCGGCACGACGGGCAGACCGAAGGGCATCCTCCACACGTCGGGCGGTTACCTGACCCAGGTCGCCTACACGCACAGGAACGTGTTCGACCTCCGCCCCGAGACCGACGTCTACTGGTGCACCGCCGACGTGGGCTGGATCACCGGGCACAGCTACGTCGTCTACGGGCCGCTCGCCAACGGGGCGACACAGGTGCTCTACGAGGGCACACCCGACTCCCCCGGCCCCGGGCGCTGGTGGGATCTCGTCGAGAAGTACGGGGTGACCATCCTCTACACGGCGCCCACGGCCATCCGCGGGTTCATGAAGGCGGGGCGCGAGATCCCACAGGCTCGCGATCTGACGTCGCTGCGCCTCCTCGGATCCGTCGGCGAGCCCATCAACCCCGAGGCGTGGCTCTGGTACCGCGAGGTGATCGGGTCGGGGACGACGCCCATCGTCGACACCTGGTGGCAGACCGAGACGGGCGCGATGATGATCTCGCCCCTGCCCGGAGTGACGACGACGAAGCCCGGCGCCGCCCAGACCCCCGTGCCCGGCATCGTCGTCGACGTCGTCGACGACCAGGGCGTGCCGGTGGCGAACGGCGAGAGCGGCCTCCTCGTGGTCACGGAGCCCTGGCCGTCGATGCTCCGCGGCATCTGGGGCGACCGCGACCGGTACGTCGAGACCTACTGGGGCCGCTTCGGCGACCGCTACTTCGCCGGAGACGGCGCCCGACGCGACGACGACGGCGACATCTGGCTGCTCGGCCGCGTCGACGATGTCATGAACGTCTCGGGGCATCGCCTGTCGACCGCCGAGATCGAGTCGGCGCTGGTGTCGAATCCGCTCGTCGCCGAATCCGCCGTCGTCGGAGCCGCCGACGAGACCACGGGTCAGGCCGTCGTCGCGTTCGTCGTTCTCCGCGACAAGAAGAGGCGGAGCGTGACCCCCGAGGAGGCGGTGGCCCGGTTGCGAGCGCACGTCGCCGACCGCATCGGCGCCATCGCCCGCCCGCGCACGATCGTGCTGGTCGACGAACTGCCGAAGACCCGCTCGGGCAAGATCATGCGACGACTCCTGCGCGACGTCGCCGAAGGACGCGAGGTCGGCGACACCACGACGCTCGCGGACTCGGCGGTGATGGGGGTCATCACCGCCGAGATGCGCTGAGCCGCAGGGTCAGGCCAGGGGGCGGACCTCGAGGACGATCTCGACCTCGACGGGCGAGTCGAGAGGGAGGACGGCCACGCCGACCGCGCTGCGGGCGTGGATGCCCGCGTCGCCGAACACCCGGCCGAGGAGCTCGGACGCGCCGTTGATCACACCGGGCTGACCGCTGAACGCCGGGTCGGAGGCGACGAAGCCCGTCACCTTGACGACGCGCACGACGTCGTCGAGCGAATCGAGCACGGAGGCGGCCGCCGCGAGGGCGTTCAGTGCCGACGTGGCCGCGTACTCCTTGGCCGCGGCGGGGTCGACCAGACCATCGCCCTCACCGACCTTGCCCGTCGCGGGCAGAGCGCCGTCGACGAAGGGCAGCTGACCCGCCGTGTAGACGTACGAGCCGGTGCGCACGGCGGGGACGTAGGCGCCTGCGGGCGTCGCGACCGCGGGGAGAGCGAGCCCCAACTCGGCCAGACGGGCGGCGACGTCGGCCATCAGTCGTCCTGCTTCTGACGCTTGAACCAGGCGACCGGGCCGCCCTCGGGCCCCTGCGTCACCTGCACGAGCTCCCAGCCGTCACTCCCCCAGTTGTTCAGGATCGCGGTGCTGTTGTGCACCATCAGCGGCGTCGTCATGTACTCCCAAAGGACCATTTGTCGTTCCGTTCAGCTTGGTTTTCCGGGTTGTCACTTACCCTGATCTTATGTCTGACCCAAAATCGAAGCCGACGTCCGTCGTCGGCGCGCTCTTCGGCTTCGTCGGCTTCAGCGTCCTGGCCGGTCTGCTCGTCACCATCGGTGTGACACCCGCCATCGCCGTCGCCGGCATGACCGCATCCAGCTCCATCGGCGTCTTCGAGTCGATCCCCGAGTACATCGAGATCGGAAAGCTGCAGCAGCGCAACGTGCTGTACGGCAAGCAGAACGGTCAAGACGTCCCCTTCGCGACGCTCTACGCGCAGAACCGCGTCGCTCTGAAGTGGGAAGAGGTCTCCCCCAATCTCAAGAACGCCGTCGTCGCCGGTGAGGACCGCCGCTTCTACGAGCACGGCGGTGTCGACCTGACGTCGTTGGTCCGAGCCGGAGTCGGCTCACTCGCCGGCGGGCTCGGAGAGAGCGGTGGCGGCTCGACCCTGACGATGCAGCTGGTGCGGAACATCCGCCTGGCCGAGGCGCAGGGTCTCACCGGCGACGAACAGGCCAAGGCCATCAAGGAGGCCAAAGAGGTCAGCATCGACCGCAAGCTGCAGGAGATGAAGTTCGCCATCGGGCTCGAGAAGAAGTACAGCAAGGACGACATCCTCCTCGCGTACCTGAACATCGCGTACTTCGGCGACCAGGCGTACGGCGTCCAGGCGGCCTCGCAGCACTACTACAACAAGGCGGCGTCCGACCTGACGGCGACCGAGGCGGCCAGCCTCATCGCCATGGTGCAGTATCCCGAGAAGCGCAACCTCGGCACGCCCGACAACTACCAGGGCAACGTCGATCGCCGCAACGTCATCCTCGCCAGCATGCTCGGCGAGAAGTACATCGATCAGGAGACCTACGACGCAGCTGTCGTGGCGAACCCCGCCGACTACGTCAAGCTGACCACCCCGTCGCAGGGCTGCACCGCGGTCACCGCAGCAGGTGCGCAGCAGTTCTGCGACTACGTCAAGAAGAGCATCAAGGACATCCCCTCCCTCGGTGCCGACGCGGAAGAGCGCGAGGCCAACTGGAGCACCGGCGGCTACAAGGTCTACACGACCATCAATCTCGACCTGACCGCGAGCGCCCGCGCCCAGATCGACCGCTACGCACCTCCGACCGAGTCCGCGCTCATCCTCGGCAGCGCCGTCAACTCGGTCGAGGCCGGCACCGGTCGGGTCATCGTCATGGCCCAGAACCGCAACCTCAACGAGGACCCCGAGGTGACCGACCCGAACGTCACGGCCATCAACTACAGCACCGACAAGCCGTACGGCGGTTCGGGCGGGTTCCAGACCGGTTCGACCTACAAGCCGTTCACGCTCATCGACTGGCTGCAGAACGGCCACGGCCTGAGCGAGTCGGTCAACGGCAGGCCGCGTCCGTTCACCCCCATGACCTTCGGGGGAGAATCGCTCAGCACTGTCAGCTCGGACTTCCCGCAGGGGTTCGCACCGAAGAACGACGACGGGCGCAATCCGGGCTACGTGACCGCACAGCGCGCCACCGCGCTGTCGATCAACACCGCGTACGCCGCGATGGCCCAGAAGCTCGACCTGCGCGACATCCGGGACGTGGCCACCTCGCTCGGTGTGCACCGTGCCGATGGCACGGAGCTCCAGTACCAGAACCCCTCGTCGTTCCTCGGGACAAACGAGATCGCTCCGCTCACGATGGCGGCCGCCTACGCCGGCATCGCCGCCGGCGGCAAGTACTGCAAGCCGATCATCGTCGACCAGATCGTCGACGCCGACGGCCAGAAGATCGGCGGTCAGCCGCAGGAGTGCAACCAGGCGCTCGACCCCGAGATCGCCGCGGCCACCATCCAGGGCATGTCGCAGCTCTGGTCGAACGGCGGCACCGGCGTCGGAGGACTCCCCTACGACGGCTACCCCGAGATCGGCAAGACGGGCACCACGACCGAGAAGGACCAGATCTGGTTGATCGGCTCGACGAGCAAGCTCGCCACGGCCGTGTGGATGGGCAACGTCAAGGGCAAGGTCAGTCTCCGGTCGGCCTACTCGCCTGCGACCGGGACGACCTACGCCAACGCGCGTGCCGGTTTCTTCCGTGACGTGCAGACGGTCAACAACACCGTCTACCCCGGCACCGCGTTCCCGGTGGCGGATCCGTCGGTCGTCCGCGGCACCTCCTCCCTCAGCGTCCCCGACGTGACGGGGAAGACGGCCGAAGAGGCCGCCACCAGCCTGCGGGCTCTCGGACTCTCGTACGTCGACGGTGGTCGCCAGAAGTCCGAACAGCCCCTGGGCACCGTGACGACGACCAGCCCCAGCGCCGGTTCGCGCGTCTCGTCCGGCACCTCCGTGACGGTCTACACGAGCGACGGCGGCAACGCGGTCACGGTCCCCGACGTGGTCGGCGACTCGTTCGACGACGCGGTGTCCGCGCTCGCGGGCACGGGCTTCGAGGCGGCCAACGTCTCGGTGGCCGGGTACGTGAAGGGCTCGGCCGACAACGTCTGCCAGGTGGTCGCCTCCGACCCGGCCGCCGGCTCCACCGTCGACCGGACCGGCCCGGTGCGTCTGCAGCTCTACGGCGATGCCGAGGGCAAGGACCCCGGGAACTGCACATGAGTCCACTGAGTCCTGCTCGGACGACGGCCGCGACCGCGATGGTGGGCGCGGCCGTCGGCCTGGGCGCCTTCGCCTGGGGTTCGCTCGTCGAACGCAACCGGTTCACGGTGCGGCACGAGGTGCTGCCCATCCTCGAGGCCGGTTCGCGCAGTCTCACGATCCTGCACCTCAGCGATCTCCACCTCGCGCCCTGGCAGACCGAGAAGCAGGAGTGGGTGCGGGGTCTCTCGGTCTACGAGCCCGATCTCATCGTCAACACAGGCGACAACATCGGGCATGTGGACGCCCACGAGGCCCTCGAGTACACGCTCGAGCCGTTCCGGGACGTCGCGGGCGTCTTCGTCCACGGGTCGAACGACTACTTCGCCCCCACACCGAAGAACCCCCTCGCGTACTTCGGCGGACCCAGCAAGGCCCACCGCACCCCCACGCCGCTCGACATCGCCCGCATGGAGTCGTTCTTCACCGGTCTCGGCTGGCTCGACCTCAACAACACGGCCAGAGCGATCGAGGTCCGGGGATCGAGACTCGAGTTCTTCGGCGTCAACGACGCGCACCGAGGGTGGGATCGTCTCGATCGCCTCCCTGGCGCCCTGGACGATCTGCGAGAGAACGTCGGCTGGCAGGACGACCGCGGCGGGCCCGAGCCGGTGAGCATCGCGCTGACCCATGCGCCCTATCAGCGGGTGCTGAACTCGTTCGTCACCAACGGGGCCGACGTCGTCTTCGGCGGGCACACCCACGGCGGCCAGGTCCGTGTGCCCGGATACGGTGCGCTCGTCACGAATTGCGACATCCCCCGCAGCAAGGTCAGCGGCCTCAGCACGTGGAGCCACGCACGACGGACGGCTCACCTCGAGATCTCCGCCGGTCTCGGGACCTCTATCTACGCCCCCGTCCGGTTCGACTGCCGTCCGGAGGCTGTCGTCGTCACCCTCACGGCCTGACATGCGGGCCGCCGGTGTCGACGGCATCGGCGGTCATGACCCACGCGATTCGTTTGCTACCATGGTCAGGTTGCTCCGGTCGCAGAACATCGCGGCCAGTCATATCGGGGTGTGGCGCAGCTTGGTAGCGCGCCTCGTTCGGGACGAGGAGGTCGTGGGTTCGAATCCCGCTACCCCGACGATGTGATCAGTTCCACCTCGAAGACGCCCGCCGCTCTGTCACGACAGAGAGGCGGGCGTCTTCTCGTCTCCCCAGTGGCGCGGGCCGTCGACCCGGCCACGTGCCGTGCCGTGCCGTGCCGCTCGACGATCTCGCCGACGACGGGCGCTAGGGTGATCCGGTGAATGCAGTGATCCGGTTGGCCCGAGCCAACCCCTCAGCCCTTCGATTCCTCGTGGTCGGCGGCATCGGGTTCGTCATCACCATGGTGATCAACTACGGCCTGAAGCTCTTCGTCATCCCCCAGCACCCCGTGACGGCCCTCGCACTGGGCATCATCGTCGCGACCGTCGTGTCGTACTGGATGAACAAGAAGTGGTCGTTCGACGACCGCGGCGACCGCCACACCGCGCACGAGATGCTGCTGTTCGTCGTCGTCAGCGTCATCGGCGTCGGCCTCAACTCGGCCCCGCTCTACCTCTCCCGCTACGGCCTCGGTCTCGAGGTCCCCAACGTGTCGTTCGCCACGCAGGAGGTGGCGGACTTCATCAGCGGCCCGATCATCGGCACGCTCATCGCCATGGTGTTCCGCTACTGGGCCATGAACAAGTGGGTGTTCCCGAAGGGCGCCGAGCTGGCGGACGTGATCTCCCCCACGTCGCCTACGGCGGTCGTGTCGACGGCAGGTCGACGATGACCGCCGCCGACGGAACCGGGGCCGCTCCCTCCGTCCTGGTCATCATCCCGACGTACGACGAGGCCGAGAACATCGGTCGCGCGGTCGCGAAGCTGCGCGAGGCGGTGCCCGCTGCGCACATCCTGATCGCCGACGATGCCAGCCCCGACGGGACGGGCGACATCGCCGACGGCATCGCCGCGTCCGACGGCAACGTGCACGTCCTCCACCGTCGGTCGAAGGACGGCCTCGGGGCCGCCTACATCGAGGCGTTCGGTTGGGGCATGGCCCGCGGGTACGACGTCCTCGTCGAGTTCGACGCCGACGGAAGCCACCCCGCCGAGACCCTGCCGGAGATGCTCGACGCGCTGCGACGGCTGCCGGCCCCCGGGCTCGTCATCGGCTCACGATGGATCAAGGGCGGGTCGGTCGTCAACTGGCCGCTGCGTCGCGAGCTGCTGAGCCGCGGCGGCAACCTCTACTCGCGCATCGCGCTCGGAATCCGGGTCCACGACGCCACGGCGGGATTCCGGGCGTACAGCACTCCCGTGCTGGCCGGCATGCGGCTCGAAGAGGTCGAGTCACGGGGCTACTTCTTCCAGGTGGACATGACCCTCCGCACCATCGACGCCGGTCACCCCATCGCCGAGGTGCCCATCGTCTTCCGTGAACGCGAGGCGGGTGTCTCGAAGATGAACGGCGACATCGTGACCGAGGCCATGGCCAAGGTGACACGCTGGGGCGCAGCCCGATGGTGGCGTCGCCTCACCCGCCGCCCTCTGCGCCGCTGAGAGCCGCTCAGAGCCGCTGAGAGCCGCTCAGGCGCTCAGTCGGCCGCCGCTCTCGGCGAGGTAGCACGCGCCGCAGAGCGACTCGTAGGTGACCTCGTGGCCGTCGATGGCCACCTGGTCGCCGTCGAAGACGAAACGCCCGTCGATCGTCCGGGCGTTGAAGACCGCCTTGCGACCGCACCGGCAGATCGTCTTCAGCTCTTCGAGCGAGTGCGCCACCTCGAGCAGGCGACGACTGCCCGGGAACGCCGTCGTGCGGAAGTCCGTCCGGATGCCGTAGGCCAGCACCGGCACGCCCTCGAGGATGGCGATGCGGAGCAGGTCGTCGACCTGAGCCGGCTCCAGGAACTGGACCTCGTCGACCAGCAGACAGGCGATGTCGCTGCCGGTCGCCTCGCGCACCCGCGCCCGCTCGGCGCAGAAGACGTCGAGGACGTCGTCGCCGGGCGCGAACGCGACGTCCGCCGTGCGGCTGACCCCGAGTCGCGAGACGATCTGATCGTCGCCCTTGGTGTCGACGCGCGGTTTGGCGAGCACGACCCGCTGACCGCGCTCTTCGTAGTTGTACGCGGCCTGCAGCAGGGCGGTGCTCTTGCCGCTGTTCATCGCCCCGTAGCGGAAGTAGAGCTTCGCCACTACTGCAGGTAGCCGTCTTCGGCGGCGCGGCGGATCAGCTCGGACTTCTTGCTCGCCGGTCGGTTCGCCTTCGCGTACTTCTCGCGGACGCGGCGCAGATAGGTCTTCGCCGTCTCGTACTGCACGTTCATCTGCTGCGCGACCTCGTTCGTGCTGAACCCCGACACGTAGAGGCGGAACGCCTCGGACTCGCCGGCGCTGAGCTTGGGTCGACTCTGGTTCGTGGCCCCGACGGGCAGCGGCCGCCAGTCGCGCTGCGGCGACGCGTCGCGAGCGACGCCCATGACCTGCCGAGCGGCGTCCATCACCTCGCGCATCGGCAACGACTTCGACAGGAACGCCGAGGCCCCTGCCTCGAGCGCACGCTCGCGAGACTCGCGGGTGTCGAGACTCGACAGCACGATGACCTTCGCACCCGCGGCACGGCAGGTGCGCACCCGGGCCTCGATCGACACGGGCTCTTTCAGCTGGAAGTCGAGGAAGACGAGATCGGTGGGGAAGTTGTCGCTGTGTACCAGCTGCAGCCAGGTGTGCGCCGTCAGCACCAGGTCGAAGTCGAAGGCGTTGACGTTGATCCAGCTCGAGAGGCTGTCGAGCAGCACCTCGTGGTCGTCGAGGATCGCGAGGCGGACCCGCCGCGTCGACGGGTCGCCGCCCGAGGGGCCGACGGTGTTCCACGACGGGGCCGCCGCGGGTCGCGAGTAGCCGGGGCGGTGCGACGAGCGGTCGCTCGACTCAGTGCTGGTCATAAGAAAACCTTAGTGTCAGGAGGGGAGGGCTCAGATCGACCACGAGGTCGTCGTAGACGACGCGGACGACGGCGAAGTAGGGGGCGAGCCGGTTGCGGACGGCGAGGTCGGGCGCCCGGGTGGCGACGGTCAGACGGATGTCGACCCGCGCCTCCTCGGCTCGCACCGCGATGCGCACGTCGGACGCGTCGACGACACCGGTGTCGGCGAACGCCACGAGGAGGGCGCGGAGGGCGGTCCGGTGGTCGTCGGCCATCTCGCCGGCCAGGTGCTCGGGGTCGTCGACGACTCCCCCCACCGCGACCGCCGGTGCCGTGAGGAGCTGCTCGAGCCAGCTTCGGTCCGCTTCGGCCACCATCGTCCCGCGCAGCGTCTCGGCGATGGCGCGAGCGCGCCGGCTGTCGTCAGCGGTCACCTCGCCGGCCTCGATCAACCCCGTGAAGAACGGCACGACGTCGCGGTTGAGGATGGTCACGCGGTCCTGCTGCACCGACCGGGCGATCCCGGCCCGCAGATCGGCGGTGCCGGCCCGACGATACGAGGAGGCGCGCTCGACCCAGTGGTCGACCAGCATCACGAAGGTGGCCGAGAACGTCGCCCCGGCCGACGTGAGCGCGAGCACGGGCGTCACCGCCACGACGACGTAGAGGACCGCCGGGAGACCCGCGGCGAACGAGGGGCTCTCGACGACCACCACGATGCCGATCACCGACGCCAGGATCAGGCCCGCGATCCCGATCTCGCGTCCGGGCCGGTACGGCGCCAGGCCGAGGATCAGCACGCCGACCGAGACGGACGTCCAGTCGTCTCGGACCATCTCGTTGTGGCCCGCCGTCGAGACGACCGAGAGCACGACCACCGCCGCGAGCAGCACGACCATCACCACGACGTGAGGTCTCCGGAACGGCGCACGCGCGGGCCGGGACCCGTGCACCAGCACCGTCGCGGCCGCCGCCAGAGCGCCGAGCGCGGCGATGGCTGCGGGCCACGAGGCGACGTCGGCACGGACGACGACCGTCACCACGACGGCGTAGAGGACGGCGGCCAGCCCCGCGATGACGGTCAGGGGGCCGGCGCTGAGCGCACCGAGCGGGTCGACCTGCTGCGGCGTCCGCTCCCGGCGGCTCACGCCGCCCCTCCGGCGATGGTCCGCCCGGCGCCGGGAGCGCCGTCGACCGGGCCGCCATCGACCGGGCCGTCACCGGCATGACCGCGCGCGTCGGTTGCCGACACGGCACCGGTGGCGGCGGACGTGCCTATCGGCACCCGGATGACGACGCTCGTGCCACTGCCCACGGACGACCAGATCTGCACCTCGCCGCCGACCCGCTCCATCCGCGCCTGCACGGAGTTCTTGAGCCCGAGACGGTCGGCGCCGGTGCCCTCGACGTCGAAGCCGACCCCGTCGTCGATCACCATGACGGAGACGTCGTCCGCGTCGCCGTAGACCACGACCTCGGCCCGGGTCGTCCCGCTGTGCTTCTCGACGTTCGCCAGGCACTGCGCGACGGCGAGCCCGAGGGCCTGCGCCTGATCGGCGCTCAGCCGGGCCACGGCGGTCACGTCGCCGGTCACGCCGATCTCGAGCCCGGCCTCGCGGGCGGACTCGACGGCGAGGGCGAGCTCGCTCCGGTGCCAGTCCCGGGGCATGCCGTCGGACGCCCGACCGGCCAGCCACTCCTGCCCGACGAGCGTCTCGATGTCGGCGGACATCGATTTCGCGATCCGCGGAGCGAGCGGCCCGGGAGGGGCGGAGGCGACGGCCGCGAGATGACTCAGGACGGTGTCGTGCAGCAGGGCGGCGGCCTGCTGCTCGATGTCGTGGCGGATGCCCTGCAGCTGCTGGTCGAGAGCGGCCCGGTGCAGACTGGGCTGCGCGCGCCGGGCACGGTCTCGGGCGATCACACCCCAGCCGACGGTGACGACGACCAGCAGATAGGTCAGGGCCGTCGCGACGTCGAACTGCGAGGTCTCACCCGTCTGCCACGTGGCGGCCAGGGTCGCCACCTCGCCGAGGACGACCGCGATCGTGGCCCAGACGAGACCGAGCCGCGGCTGGCGGCCGCTGCCCGCCACCAGGATGAGGGCGATCTTGGGCAGCGAGAGCGAGAAGGCGTCGGACGTCCGCACGGCCGGTATCTGGGCCAGGATCGTGACGGCGTACCAGTACGTCGCCGCCGAGCCGATGGCGAGGAAGGCGGCCATGGCCGACGCCGTGCGTCGACGCTGGAGGACGACGCTCATCGCGACGAGGGTGCAGATCGCGACCAGGGCGGGCCAGAGGATGTACCCGGGGCCGGTCGCCTGACTGATGACGAGCACGAGCGACGCGCTGGCGAGCACCACGCAGGCCATGACGTAACAGGCTCGGGCGACTGCGCGACCGGTGCTCTGCGGAGCCAGGTGAGCCGGGAGGCCGAGCAGCATGCGGCCTCCTTCTCGTCGACGGGCTGACTGAAGAAGTATGCCTGAACATGGACTTCTTCTGTACCCCGTTATCGAGGGGTGTCCCCGGGTATCGCCCGGAACACGCCTGTTTTGTGCCCCGACCGGGCACGGATGTCAGAACAGCCGAGGATGCGCGGTGCGAGCTCCGCCCGGCAGCTCGGCCGCGAGAAGGGCGCGCGACCCGGCGATCGCCTCCGCCCGGTCGCCCAGGGCGTCGTGCACGCGGGAGCGGGTCGACCCGGTCGACGGGTCGGTGCGCCCGCGTTCGAGGCCGTACTCGGCCAGCAGGGGCCGCAGCCGTGCGGCCAGCCACTTGCGGTACCCCGTCGGCGCATAGGTGCCCCGCGAGTAGAGGTCGGTGTACCGGTCGAGCACCTCGGGATGCTCGCGGCCGAGCCAGGCGAAGAACCACTCTTTGACACCGGGCTTCAGGTGGAGGGCGCTGTACATGACGCTGGTGGCCCCCGAGTCGCGGACCGCCGACAGCGCTGCGCGCAGATGGTCGACGCCGTCGGTCAGATGCGGCAGCACGGGCATCATGAAGACCGACACGTCGAGGCCGAGGTCGCGTGCCGCGCGGACGGTGGCGAGCCGTGCGGCCGTCGTGGGGGTGCCGGGTTCGAGGGACTGCTGGAGCTCGTCGTCGTAGATCGCGATGGACATCGAGATGTCGACTGGCACCTGCTGCGCCGCCTCGGCCAGCAACGGGAGGTCGCGACGCAGGAGCGTGCCCTTCGTCAGGATGCTGAACGGCGTGCCCGACTCGGCCAGGGCCGCGATGATGCCGGGCATCAGGCGGTATCGACCCTCGGCCCGTTGATACGGATCGGTGTTCGTGCCCAGGGCGACAGGGGCGTGCTGCCACGACGCTCGCCTGAGCTCTCGGGACAGCACCTCGGCGACGTTGACCTTCACCACGATCTGGCGGTCGAAGTCGTCGCCGCCGTCGAGATCGAGGTACTCGTGCGTCGGTCGGGCGAAGCAGTAGACGCAGGCGTGACTGCACCCGCGATAGGGGTTGATCGTCCAGCCGAAGGGCAGAGTCGAATCGCCGCCCGGCACCCGGTTCAGCGCGCTCTTCGCCAGGATCTCGTGGAACGTGATGCCGTCGAACTCGGGCGTCGTGACCGAACGGACGACCGACGACAGTCGCACGAGCGGCGGCGACGCGTCGTCTTTCTCGACATCGACACCTTGACCGCTCCACCGCATGCGCTCAGTCGAACACATGTTCGAACAGGAGTCAAGCCGACCCCGTCGACCCGATCAGGCGTGGATGTTCAACGCCTCGGCGGTGGCCCACAGGGTCGCCGCCGCCTTCGCCTCGTCGGTCGCGAGCGGCGTGCCGTAGGTGGGTACCATGCGACGGAGAGTCGGCTGCCACGCCGACATCCGCGACGGGAAGCAGCGTTCGAGGACGTCGAGCATGATGGGCACGGCCGTCGAGGCCCCGGGCGAGGCACCGAGCAGCCCCGCGATCGAGCCGTCGGCCGCCGAGACGACCTCGGTGCCGAACTGGAGCACCCCGCCCTTCTTCGCATCCCTCTTGATGACCTGGACGCGCTGACCGGCGGTGATGCGGTACCAGTCCTTCGGGTCGGCGTCGGGCACGAACTCGCGGAGCGCCTCGAACTTCGTGCTCTTGCTCGCGGCCAGCTGACCGACCAGGTACTTCACCAGCGAGAGGTTCGCGAGCCCGGCACGGATCATCGGGTAGAGATTGTGCGGCCGGATCGAGGCGAAGAGATCGAACCACGACCCGCTCTTCAGGAACTTGGGGCTGAACCCGGCGTACGGGCCGAACATGAGGCTGGCCTGCCCGTCGACGACCCGGGTGTCGAGGTGCGGGACGGACATCGGCGGCGAGCCCACGGCGGCCTTGCCGTAGACCTTCGCCTGATGCCTGGCCACGATCGCCGGGTCGTCCGTGCGCAGGAACTCCCCGCTGACCGGGAACCCGCCGAACCCCTCGATCTCGCGGATGCCCGACTTCTGCAGGAGGTTGAGGGCTCCCCCGCCGGCTCCGACGAAGACGAACGCCGCCTCGATCTCGAACGCGGCACCCGACTTCGGGCGGACCGAGATCGTCCACCCGCCGCCGGCGCGGCGCTTCAGACCGGTCACCCGGTTCCCCAGGCGGAGCCGGGCACCGGAGGACTGCAGGTCGGAGACGAGGAGGCGCGTGAGGCTCCCGAAGTCGACGTCCGTCCCCGCGGCGATCCGGGTCGCCGCGATCGGCTGGCCGAGTGGCCGCCCGGAGGCGAGCAGCGGCGCCCACTCGGCGATGCGCTCGCGATCGGTGCTGAACTCGAGCCCCTGGAACAGCGGGTGGTCGCGGAGAGCCTCGAAGCGCTTGCGGAGGTACTCGACGTTCTTCTCGCCCCAGACGAAGCTCATGTGCGGACTCGAGTTGATGAACGCCTCGGGCTCGGGCAGGGCGCCCTCGGCCACGAGGAACGACCAGAACTGCCGCGAGACCTGGAACTGCTCGTTGACCTTGACGGCACTGCTGGTCTCGATGGACCCGTCGGCCCGCTCGGGCGTGTAGTTCAGCTCGCACAGGGCGGAGTGCCCGGTGCCCGCGTTGTTCCAGGGGTTGCTCGATTCGAGGGCGACGTCGTCGAGTGCCTCGATGATCTGGATGGACCAGTCGGGCTCGAGCTGCTTGATCATGGCGCCGAGGGTGGCGCTCATGACGCCACCACCGATGAGGGCTACGTCGACGGGCTTCTTCGCATCGTTCACGAGCGCCAGTCTAGGCCCCGGGCCTCGCGGGCCCGCCGGGCGCCCGGGCGGGGTGTCTCGATGTCGAGACAACGACCCGCCCGGTCAGACTCCGACCGTGGTGGTGCGCTCGGCCGCGACGATCTCGGCGATCTGAACCGCGTTGAGCGCCGCGCCCTTGCGCAGGTTGTCGTTGCTGATGAAGAGCGCCAGCCCGCGGTCGCCGGGCACGCCCTCGTCCTGACGGATCCGCCCGACGTAGCTCGGGTCGGTGCCGGCCGCCTCGAGCGGCGTCGGGACGTCGGTCAGCACGACCCCGGGCGCGTCGGCGAGCAGCTCCTTGGCGCGGGCGGCGGTCAGCGCGGACGAGAACTCGGCGTTGATCGACAGCGAGTGCCCGGTCAGGACGGGCACGCGCACGCAGGTGCCGCTGACTCGCAGATCGGGTCGCTCGAGGATCTTGCGGCTCTCGTTGCGCAGCTTCTTCTCCTCGTCGGTCTCGTCGAGACCGTCGTCGACGATGCTGCCCGCGAGGGGGATCACGTCGAAGGCGATCGGTCGGACGTACACCTCGGGGGCGGGCATCGTCACGGCCGAGCCGTCGTGCACGAGCCCCGCGGCGTCCTGCTCGAGAGCGGCCCGCGCCTGACCGAGGAGCTCGTCGGCGCCCTTGAGCCCACTGCCCGAGACCGCCTGGTAGGTGCTGACGATCAGTCGCTCGAGACCGGCCTCGGTGTCGAGCACCTTGAGCACGGGCATGGCGGCCATGGTGGTGCAGTTCGGGTTCGCGACGATGCCCTTGACGGCCTGGCCGATCGCGTGCGGGTTGACCTCGCTGACGACGAGCGGCACCTCGGGGTCCATCCGCCAGGCGCTCGAGTTGTCGATGACCAGGGCGCCGGCCGCGGCGAAACGCGGTGCGTGCGCCCGCGAGCCGGTGGCGCCGGCCGAGAAGAGGGCGATGTCGAGACCGGTCGGGTCGGCGGTCTCGATGTCCTCGACGACGATGTCGGCACCGCGGAACGGCAGTGTGGTGCCGGCGGAGCGGGCCGTCGCGAAGAACCGGATCTCGGCGAGCGGGAAGTCGCGCTCGTCGAGCAGTCGTCGCATGACCTTGCCGACCTGACCGGTCGCGCCGACCACGCCGACGCGCAGACCTTCAGCCATCGTCTTCTCCTGGGGTGTCTCGGTGGTGCGGTGGGTGTTCACGGGGCAGGAGGCGCGGTGCGGGCCGCGCCGCGCCTCCTCGGTGTTCTGCTGGTCGCGTCAGCGGCCGGTGCCGGCGTGGACCACGGCCTCGACGTCGCCGTCGAGTCCGAACGCCGTGTGCACGACGCGGAGGGCGTCGTTGAGGGTGTCGGCCCGGGTGACCACCGAGATGCGGATCTCGCTGGTCGAGATCATCTCGATGTTGATGCCCGCCTCGAACAGCGCGGTGAACAGCTGCGCCGAGACACCGGCGTTGGTGCGCATGCCGGCGCCGACGAGGGCGAGCTTGCCGATCTGATCGTCGTACTGCAGCGACTCGAAACCGCTCTCGGCGCGCTCGGACTCGAGCGCCTGGAGCACGACGGCGCCCTCGGACTTCGGGAGCGTGAAGGAGATGTCGGTGCGACTCGTCGAGGCGGCCGAGATGTTCTGCACGATCATGTCGATGTTCGCACCGGTCTTGGCCACGGTGCGGAAGATCTGCGCCGCCTTGCCGGGCACGTCGGGGACTCCGACGACGGTGATCTTGCCCTCGCTGAGGTCACCGGCGACACCGCTGATGATGGGCTCTTCCACGTTCTCTCCCTCTTTCGGGTTGACGACCAGGGTTCCCTCGTTGTTGTTGAACGACGAGCGGACGTGCAGGGTGACGCCGTGACGCCTGGCGTACTCGACGGCACGGATGTAGAGCACCTTCGACCCCGCCGCGGCGAGTTCGAGCATCTCCTCGCTCGTGACCCGGTCGAGCTTGCGCGCCTTGGGGACGACACGGGGGTCGGCCGTGAAGATGCCGTCGACGTCGGTGTAGATCTCGCAGACGTCGGCGTCGAGGGCGGCGGCCAGCGCCACCGCGGTGGTGTCGGACCCGCCGCGGCCGAGGGTGGTGATGTCGCCCGTGCTGCGGTTGAAGCCCTGGAACCCGGCCACGATGGCGATGTAGCCGGCGTCGAGGGCGTCGCGGATCCGCTTCGGGGTCACGTCGACGATGCGGGCCTTGCCGTGCTGGGCGTCGGTGATCATGCCGGCCTGGCTGCCCGTGTACGAGCGCGCCTCGACGCCGAGGCTGCGGATCGCCATGGCGAGCAGCGCCATGCTGATGCGCTCGCCCGCGGTGAGCAGCATGTCGAGTTCGCGCCCCCCGGGGATCGGGCTGACCTCGTTGGCCAGGTCGAGCAGCTCGTCGGTCGTGTCGCCCATCGCGCTGACCGCCACGACGACGTCGTTGCCGGCCTTGCGGGTCTCGACGATGCGTTTCGCGACGCGCTTGATGCTCTCGGCGTCGGCGACGGACGACCCGCCGAATTTCTGCACGATCAAGCTCACGGTGACTCCAGAAGAGGGAACGGCGCGTCGGATCTACGTCGCGCCTGCGTCCGCCGATTCTATTCGGTGCCGCGGGCGTGTGACGCACGGTGGACCCGGGGTCGGAACGGACCGGGCGGGCCGACCTCCGCTCCCCTACGGTTGACGCATGCCCGACGCCTCAGCAGAAGCCCGCCAGACCACCAGCAGGGTGCAGAACAGCCGCCCCCTGAAGACCCTCGCGCGGGTCGGCTTCGGCATGAACGGCGTGCTGCACATCCTCATCGGGGTGATCGCCCTGCGGATCGCCTTCGGGGGCGGTGGCGAGGCCGACCAGGGAGGCGCGCTCGGGGAGCTCGCATCGCGCCCGGCGGGCATGGCCCTGCTCTGGGTGATCGTCGTCGGGCTGTGGGCTCTGGGTCTCTTCCAGGTCCTGGAGGCCGCTCTCGTCCGGGGGACGGACAAGGAGGACTGGGCCGCCCGGGTCAAGGAGGGTGGCAAGGGCGTCGCCTACCTCGCGGTCGGCTTCACGGCGTTCACGTTCGCCCGGGGCGGATCGAGCGACAGCTCGGATCAGACGGAGTCGCTGAGCGCCCGACTGCTGGCGACTCCGGGCGGCGTCGTGCTGCTCGTCGTGGTGGCCCTGATCGTGGTCGGCATCGGCGGGTACATGGTCGTGAAGGGGATCCGGCAGAAGTTCCGGGAGGACCTCGTCGTGCCGTCGGGCCCGTCGGGTCGGGTCACGATCGCCCTCGGCGTCGTGGGCTACGTCGCCAAGGGGATCGCGCTCGTCGTCGTCGGCGTCCTCTTCGGGGTGGCTGCCGTGCAGGCGGATCCCGACGAGGCGTCCGGTCTCGACGGTGCCCTGAAGGCCCTCGCCGAGCTGCCGTTCGGGACGATCGTGCTGACTGCCGTGGCGTTCGGACTCATCGCCTTCGGTCTGTACAGCTTCGTGCGGGCGCGTCGCGCACGACTCTGATCGGGCCTCACTCGGTGACGAGCCGGCGCCCTTCGAAGGCCCGGCCGAGGGTGACCTCGTCGGCGTACTCGAGGTCGCCGCCCACCGGCAGGCCGGAGGCGAGTCGGGTCACCCGGAGACCGAACGGCGAGAGCATTCGCGACAGGTACGTCGCGGTGGCCTCTCCTTCGAGGTTCGGGTCGGTGGCGATGATGACCTCCTGGACGGTGTCGTCGGCGAGACGCTGGACGAGCTGCCGGATGCGCAGATCGTCTGGTCCGATGCCGTCGATGGGGCTGATGGCCCCGCCGAGCACGTGATACAGCCCACGGAACTCGCGCGTCCTCTCGATCGCCTGGACGTCTTTGGCCTCTTCGACCACGCAGATGGTGGCCGGCGAGCGTCGGGGGTCGCGGCAGATGCCGCAGGTCTCCTGTTCGGTGACGTTGCCGCAGATCTCGCAGAAGCGCACCTTGGTCTTGACGTCGACGAGCAGCTCGGAGAGCCGGGTGGTGTCGAAGTTCTCGCTCTGGAGGATGTGGAAGGCGATGCGCTGCGCCGACTTCGGACCGATGCCCGGCAGTCTGCCGAACTCGTCGATGAGCTCTTGGACGATGCCCTCGTACACGACTACTCGCTTCTCTGAGGCGTGACGCGGGGAGCGATCGTCTCTTCTTCGATGAACTGGGCGTTGAGGATCTCACGGACGACGGCCTCGCCGTACCTCGAGTTGGCGGGGATGCCCCGTCGGGGGTCGCCGGCGGCCGCCCGGCGCTCGGGCGCGGAGGCGCCGGACCGTGACGGTTCGCTCGGTGCGCCCGCACCGGACGTCGAGACCCTGCTCGATGCCGACGACGACGTCGGACCATCCGACGGACGACCGGTCGCGGGTGGTGCCGCGACGGGTGCCGGATCGGCGTCGATCCGCGGGGCTCCGCCGTCGGGTTCTTCGGTGATGTGCTCGGGCTCGTCGGGTTCGGGCGGCGCCGTCTGCGGGATCGCCGCGACGTCCCACCCGGTGACGGGCGAGGCGGCCTGACGGGCTGCCGGTCGTGCGGCCGCGGGCGCCGGCGCTGCGGGCGCTCGGCTCGGCGCCGGGGGCTCGGTGACCGCGGGTTCGTCTGCAGGGGGCTCGGCGGCGGACGGCTCGGCGGCCGAGGGCGCCGGTGCGTCGGCCGGCGACACGGGGTTCGACGTCGCCGGGGTCTCCGTCGGCGCCGGGGCCGGGCGTGACGGCGCACCCTCGACCCGCGCGATGTACTTGACGGTCACGCCGAGGACGCTCTGGATGGCGCGTCGGAGGTGCTCGCTGACGCCTTCGCCCGCGCCTTGCGGCTTCTTGAAGTTCTCGACGTCACTGGCGCTCGGGAAGGTCAGGGTGAGGACGTCGTCGGCGTAGGCCTGCACCGTCGCGGTGACGACGACCATCCACGCGGTGCGCTTGGCCTTCTCGACGACCTCGACGATCTCGGGCCAGCTGTCGCGCATCTGCTGCAGTGTGACCGGGGCCGTCGACGATGCGCGCTCGGCCGGGTCGGCGGGGACGCCGTCGACCACGGGCGGCGTCTGTGCCCACGCCGCCGAGTGGGCCGCCGTCGGCGCGGCCGGAGCCGACGGCGTCGACTGTTCTGCCTGCCTGGGCTGTGCCGCCTGCGCCGGCTGTGTGTCTGGGTTCGGGTCTGGGGTCTTGGCACCCCAGGCGGCCGAAGCCGTGGCGGCGACGGCACCGGGTACCGGCCCGGCGACCGGGGTCGACTCGACCGCGGGTGCCGGCGTGCGAGCCGCCGCGGGGGGCTGAGTCGCACGGGACTCGGTGCGTGCGGCGGCGGCGGGCGACGAGGTGCGAGCGGTGGGAGGCGCACCCGCGACCGACGCCTCGACGCCCTCGACGCCGACGCGACGCTCGAGGCGCTCGACCCTGGCCAGCGCCCCGCGTTCGGTCTCGTCGGCCTCGGGGACGAGCACCCGGGCGATCATGAGCTCGAGGTGCAGACGCGGCGACGTCGCCCCCGTCATGTCGGTGAGGGCGCGGTTGACGACGTCGGCGGAGCGGGAGAGCTCGGCGGCGCCGAAGGACCGGGCCTGGTGCAGCAGGCGGTCGAGCTCGTCTGCGGTGATGCCACGGAGCACGGCGGAGGCCCCGTCGGCCGTCGCGCCGACGACGATCAGGTCGCGCAGTCTCTCGAGGAGGTCTTCGACGAAGCGACGGGGGTCTTGCCCGGTCTGCACGACCCGGTCGACGGCCGCGAAGGCGGCCGCGCCGTCGTGCGCACCCAGGGCCTCGACGACCTCGTCGAGGAGGGAGGCGTGCGTGTAGCCGAGGAGGGCCACGGCACGTTCGTATTCGATGCCGCTGTCTTCGCTGCCCGCCATGAGCTGGTCGAGCAGCGACAGGGTGTCGCGGACGGAGCCGCCGCCGGCGCGGACCACGAGGGGCAGCACGCCGGGTGCGGCGTCGACCTTCTCGGTCGCGCTGAGCTGCTGCACGTAGTCGAGCATCTGCGCCGGGGGGACGAGACGGAAGGGGTAGTGGTGCGTGCGCGACCTGATCGTGCCGATGACCTTGTCGGGCTCGGTGGTCGCGAAGATGAACTTGACGTGCTCCGGCGGCTCTTCGACCACCTTGAGCAGGGCGTTGAAGCCCTGCGGCGTGACCATGTGGGCCTCGTCGAGGATGAAGATCTTGAAGCGGTCGCGAGCCGGCGCGAAGATGGCGCGGTCTCGGATGTCTCGGGCGTCGTCGACGCCGTTGTGACTGGCCGCGTCGATCTCGATGACGTCGAGCGAGCCGCCACCGTCTCGGGCCAGCTCGACGCAGGACGGGCAGACGCCGCACGGGGTGTCGGTGGGCCCCTCGGCGCAGTTGAGGCAGCGGGCGAGGATGCGGGCCGACGTGGTCTTGCCGCACCCGCGGGGACCGCTGAAGAGATAGGCGTGGTTGACGCGGTTGGTGCGGAGGGCCGTGCGCAGAGGATCGGTCACCTGCGTCTGCCCGATGAGCTCGGAGAAGTTCTCTGGCCGGTAACGGCGATACAAGGCGGTGACCACGGGACCAGAGTAGCCGGGGCCACCGACAGCGGACTACTCGCGAGAGGGCCTCGCCCGCGACTGCGGACGAGGCCCTCTCTCGATGGGCGGCGACGACGAGGTGGGTGAGTCCCCCGTCGTCACCGACCCCGGCTCTAGCGCATCGTCGTCCCGATCCTGCTGCGGCGACGGGAGGCCAGCAGCATCCCGAGGCCGAGCACGAGGATGCCCGTGCCGGTGGCCGCCCAGGGCAGGGCGTCCAGTCCCGTGTAGGCGAGGGTGCTGCCTCCGGTGCTCGGGCGCCCGCCCGCCCCGACGACGATGCCCGCGCCTCCTTCTGTTCCGACCGCACCCGCTCCGACGGCCGCGTCGACGACCACGAACTGCGTGCTGTCGTTCTCCGGCTCGACCAGCGATGAGTCGCTGCCGGTCAGTTCGACGCGGTGCAGTCCCAGCTCGAAGTCGGCGCCGACGGCGAACCGGAACGTGACCGTCCCGTTCTCGTCGGCGACCTGCGAACCCAGGGGGATCGGCGTCGATCGGACGACCGCGCTCACCGTCTCACCGGGGACGAAGTCGGTGCCGTAGACGGTCTGGACGACTCCGGTGCCGCGGACGATGCGCTTGATCTGGACCGTGGAGGAGTGGTCGCCAGAGAGCGCGTCGGGCGTGGTGCCGGTGCCGGCGGTGTCCGTGCCGGCGGTGTCGGTGCCAGTGGTGTCGGTACCGGCGGTGTCGGTGCCGGCCGTGTCGGTGCCGGCCGTGTCGGTACCGGCGGTGTCGGTGCCGGCCGTGTCGGTACCGGCGGTGTCGGTGCCGGCCGTGTCGGTCGCCGTGCCGACGACGTCGGTGCCCGCGGTGTCCGTCGCGACCGTGCCGACCACGTCGGTGCCGACCGAGGCCACCACGTCCGTGCCGACGACATCCGTGCCGGCGGTGTCCGTCGCGATGGTGCCGACGACATCCGTGCCGAGCGTGCCGACCACGTCGGTGCCGGCCGAAGCCACCACATCCGTGCCGGCGGTGTCCGTCGCGAGCGTGCCGACCACGTCGGTGCCGACCGAGGCCACCACGTCCGTGCCGAGCGTGCCGGTCACGTCGGTCGCCAGCACATCCGTGCCGAGCGTGTCGACGGCCGTCCCGAGAACGTCCGTGGCGATGACGTCAGTACCCAGCACATCGGTGCCGAGCACGTCCGACCCCGCCGTGTCCGTGGCGGTGCCGATCACGTCGGTGCCGATCGAGTCGGTCGCCGTCCCGACGATGTCCGACCCGGCCGAGTCCGTCGCGATGGTGCCGACGATGTCCGTGCCGGCGCTGTCCGTCGCGATGGTGCCGATGACGTCGGAACCCGCACTGTCCGTCGCGACCGTGCCCACGACGTCCGTTCCCGCACTGTCCGTCGCGACCGTGCCGACGACGTCCGTTCCCGCACTGTCCGTCGCGACCGTGCCGATCACATCCGTGCCGGCGGTGTCCGTCGCGAGCGTGCCGACCACGTCGGTGCCGACCGAGGCCACCACGTCCGTGCCGAGCGTGCCGGTCACGTCGGTCGCCAGCACATCCGTGCCGAGCGTGTCGACGGCCGTACCGAGCACGTCCGTGCCGATGACATCAGTACCCAGCACATCGGTGCCGAGCACGTCCGACCCCGCCGTGTCCGTGGCGGTGCCGATCACGTCGGTGCCGATCGAGTCGGTCGCCGTCCCGACGATGTCCGACCCGGCCGAGTCCGTCGCGATGGTGCCGACGATGTCCGTGCCGGCGCTGTCCGTCGCGATGGTGCCGATGACGTCGGAACCCGCACTGTCCGTCGCGACCGTGCCGATCACATCCGTCCCGGCGGTGTCCGTCGCGACCGTGCCGATCACGTCGGTGCCGACCGAGGCCACCACGTCGGTGCCGATCGTGGCCACCGAGTCCGTGCCGAGCGTGTCGACCGCCGTCCCGAGCACGTCCGTGCCCGTCACGTCGGTGCCCACGACATCGGTGCCGAGCACGTCGGTGCCCGTCGTATCCGTCGCCGTGCCGGCGATGTCCGTACCGATCGAATCGGTCGCCGTGCCGACGATGTCCGATCCGGCCGAGTCCGTCGCGATGGTGCCGACGACGTCCGTGCCGGCGCTGTCCGTCGCGACCGTGCCGATCACGTCGGAACCCGCACTGTCCGTCGCGATGGTGCCGATGACATCCGTCCCCGCGCTGTCCGTCGCGATGGTGCCGATGACGTCCGTGCCGGCGGTGTCCGTCGCGACCGTGCCGACCACGTCGGTGCCGATCGACGCCACGACGTCGGTGCCGATCGTGGCCACCGAGTCCGTGCCGAGCGTGTCGACCGCCGTACCGAGCACGTCCGTGCCCGTCACGTCGGTGCCCACGACATCCGTGCCGAGCACGTCCGTGCCCGTCGAATCCGTCGCCGTGCCGGCGATGTCCGTACCGATCGAATCGGTCGCCGTGCCGACGATGTCCGATCCGGCCGAATCCGTCGCGACCGTGCCGACGATGTCCGTGCCGGCGCTGTCCGTCGCGATGGTGCCGATCACATCCGTCCCCGCACTGTCCGTCGCGATGGTGCCGATCGCATCCGTCCCCGCGCTGTCCGTCGCGACCGTGCCGATCACGTCCGCACCAGCGGTGTCCGTCGCGATGGTTCCGATCACATCCGTCCCCGCGCTGTCCGTGGCGATCGTCCCGACGGCGTCCGTGCCGGCGCTGTCCGTCGCGACGGTACCGGTCGCATCGGTGCCGAGGACGTCGGTGCCGAGGACGTCGGTGCCGAGGACGTCCGTGCCGACATCGGCGGTCTCGACCTCGATCGTGACCGCTTCACCTTCGACGAACACCGTCCCGTCGAGCGACTGCTCGGGCGTGATGTCGTACGTCCCGACGCCGACGCCGGTGAAGGTCGTCGTCCATTGTCCGTCCGTGTTCACCGCGGCCTGAGGGGCCCCTGCTCCGAGCGAGACCCGCACGGTCGCGCCGGGCTCCGCGGTCCCGGTGACGGTGACGTCCGTCGTGCTCGTGGACGTGGCCACGACGACGGGTGCCGAGCCGTCGGGGCTCGTGATGACGACCGGTGCGGCGAGCCGCACGTCGATCACGGTGGTGACGGCGGCCGAAGGAGCCCCGGTGCCGACGGTCTGGGTGGCCGAGACGGTCTGGTCCGGTCCGACGGCGACGCCCGGGACCACGACGCTCCACGTTCCCGTGGCGGTGGCCGTCGTCCGAGCGATCGCGGAGCCGATCGTCACGGCGATCACGGCGTCCGGTGCGGACAGACCGCCCACCGTCACCGCGGCCTGCGTGGCGGGGCCGAGGACGACGAACTCGTCACCGGCGTCGGGGGTGTTGATCGTCAGGGCGTCGAGCGCCTGCGCGTTGACCGTGGCGCTGGCCAGGTCGACCACCGCGCCGGAGCCCGCACCGTCGGGCAGGATCGCCAGACGCAGTGCACGGACGGTCGAGGCACCGGTGTCGGTGCCGTCCGGGTCGCGGAAACCGGGACCGGTCTGCGAGTTCACCGTCACCGAGACGAGGCTGTTCACGACGTCGAGCACGGGACTGAGGACGTCGCCGACTCCGCTCGTCGCCGCGGAGAGGACATCCCCCACCGCGTCGAGCGCGGTCCCGTCGAGCGCGGGCGCGAGCACCGGCCGCGTTATGCCGGGCAGCGCGACCTCGACGGCGTCGGAGACGGCTGTGAGCACGACGCCGTTCAGGAGGGCCCGGAGCGGCACCAGGAGCAGCTCGACCGCGGGATCCGAGTTCGGCAGCGGCGTCAGCGTCGACGTCGCGACCGGCCGGGTCGGGTCCGTCCCGAGCAGGGCGCCGAGCGTCGTGTCGACCCTGATGGTGAGCGTGGCGAGGGGCGCCGTGGTGGCGGCCCCGAACAGCGGGGTCACCGACACGGTCGGAGTCGTCGTGACGACCGCCTGGACCCGAGTCGTGTCGATCGCCCCGGTGATGGCGGTGCTCAGCGAGTCGGGCAGGGTCGTGTCGAAGATGGTCGACAGCGCCGTCTGGAGCTCCGCCTCGACGGCGGCTCCCGTGAGCAGCTCCGTGTTCGCCGGCAGGTCGTTCAGCGACTGCAGCTCGGCGACGTCGACCGTGACCTCACCGGTCGACAGGTCGACGGTGACGGGTCCGCTGGTCAACGGCGCCGAGAGGACGGGAGCGGTCGCGGCGGGCAGATCGACGCTCGCCGTGACGGCGGCCTGCGTGTCGGCCAGGGTGAGGGTGCTCCCCAGCACCGACAGCGCACCGCGGACGGGTGCGAGGACACCCGTCTCGATCGTGTCGGGGAGATCTGCGGTCGCGCCGTTGGCCGAGTCGTTCAGGTCGTCGATGGTGGTCGTCAGATCGCCGGTGAGCGCCTCCACCGCCGGGCTGTGCAGGGCGATCGTCGCTCCGTCGACCTGGTACTCGCTGTCGACGGTGTATCCGGTGCTCGTGCGGGTGGCCTCGGCGCGAGACGAGATCGCGCCGATCTCGAGCGCGAGCTCGTCGGCGAGACCGGCGATCTGGGCCTGGGTCAGGAACCCGGTGAGGTCGAGGGACGCCTGCTGGGCCGGCGTGCCGTCACCGGCCTGCACGAGACCGCCCTCGGTGATGAGCCCCGAGGCCGCCACCGATCCGCTCGGTGTCGCCGAGCCGTACTGGGACACGGCGCCCAGGTCGAGGATGCCGTTGTCGCCGAGCAGCTGCACGCCGCCCTGGATGCGGAGCGTCTGCAGCGCGGTGAGGTCGAGCGGGTCGACGACCGGGGCGGACGTCGTGCCCGAGTACGACGAGTAGGCGCCCCCGAGCTCGGCGACGTCGTCGACGTCGACGATGCCGCTCCCGCTGAGGAAGAGCCCTTCCGCCTCGGAGACGTCCGGTGGTGCCGCCTGGGCGGGGACCACCGTCGCGGTGACGACGAGCGTCCCCACGGCGACGGCCGCCCCCCAGAGTCCTAGCGTGCCCAGGGGGCCGCGGTGAGTGAGTTGTCGCACGGGTGCCTCTTTCTGGCGGGCCTCGGGCCCGCCGGCTGATCCGACTCCCCCGGTGGTTGGCCGAGGGTGTGCTGTGGTGCAGGTGGTGGTGTCGCGTGGTCGCCTCGCTAGGTGACGGCGGGCGACGTCCGATCGCTCGGCGCGCCTTCGGGCAGCTCGCCGATCCCTCCCCTCGATCTCGAGATCCTGGCCCGGGCGGTCCGGGCGCGTTCCGCGACGAACACCGCGGCGCGCTGGAAGGTGACCGTCCGGATGAAGATCATGTCCGCCGCGAGCATCGCGAGCGAGAACAACGGCAGGCCCATGAAGAGGCCGATCCCGATGTGCATGCCGGTCACGCCGAGCAGGCCGACGACCCTGGTCCAGCGCCGCAGCAGCAGGAACGGGAAGAACAGCTGCACCGCGACGGCGAACCAGGTCGCGAACGCGACGAGGACGCCGCTGGCGGTCAGCAGACCGCTGAGGGCCGGCCAGGGCGCGAATCGATCGACGTGCAGCGGGTAGTAGATCGCCGTGCCGTCTCGCCAGAGCTCGCCCTGCACCTTCGACAGGCCCGCCACGACGTAGACGACGAAGAGCTGACCCGCAACGGCCACGAGAGCCCCGTTGTGCAGCAGCGTCGAGACCCAGCCCGCCTCCTCACGGGCCCGGGCGACCCATCGGGGACGCGAGGCGACCGCGGCACGACCCCGCGCCTCCTGCCGGCTCCTCCGACGCGCGTCGAGCGACCAGACGCGCGAGAGGTCGGTGAAGCAGAAGTAGAAGAGGAACAGCCGGACGGCGTTGTCCGTCTGGTCGACGGCGAGCACGTTCGAGGCCGCGAGGCTGGCGTACAGCCAGAGCGTCGCGATCGCGGCGACGCGGGCGTGCCAGCCGAGGAGGAGCGCGAGGGCCGACAGCCCCAGCGCGACGTAGCCGATCCAGAACGCCGGGCCGCCCACCTGCGCCGCGTCGAAGATCACGAACGGGAACCCCCAGTTCGACGACCGGTTGAGCGGCTCGGACCAGCCTGACGCACCTCCCCAGGTGTACGACGCCGTGCTCGCGTTCGCGAGCACGAAGAGGAGGATGCCCAGGCCGGTGACGATCCGCGCGGCGGCGACGCCGTGGAGCGCCTTCCGGCCGTCGAGGAACCACCACTCGAGACGCCCGGCGAGCCGGGCCCAGGAGGCGCGGGCGACGTCCACCACGGCGCTCACGACCGACCCCCGGGGCCGTACAGCACGTCGATGGCGCCCTGGTCGAGCGTCGAGTCGGGCAGCGGCGAGCGCCATCCGCCCGTCACGAAACGGAACTCGGGGTTCGGGGCGGGGTCGGCGCGCTGCTCGAACGGGGTGACGGGAGTGATGCGGACCCGGACCTGGACGTCGTCGACCTCGCCCCACTGGGCCGTGGCCACCGCGGAGGCGATGCGGTTCAGGGCGTCCTCGTAGTCGACGTACGACCGGACGGCGCCGTCGCCGGCGGAGGACGTCGCGGCGAGGTCGTCGACGAGCTCCTGCCGCCAGTCGCCGTCGGTGAGGGTCTGCCCCACCGCGGGGCCGGCCTCGTCGCCGAGCGCCTGATAAGCCCGGAAGTACCCGCGGGCCAGCGAGAAGTTGGTCAGGTAGGTGCGCGACGGCACGAGGTGGTGCGTCACCCCGTTGGCGATGTCGCGATCGGTGATCGTGAACCACTCGGTGGCCGCGCTCTCGCCGGTCGGGACGGCGCGGACGTCGAGCGAGATGTCGCTCGAGACCGGATCGGGGGCGAAGACGGACCAGCTCTGCTGGAAGAACGGCAGCATGTACCCGCGCAGGGTCTCCTCCCCGACGGCCGCCCGGACCGGGTTCGCGGCCGACGACCACAGCAGCGTCGCACCCAGGTGGCCGACGAGCAGCACGACCACGAGACCGAGGGCGATCCGCGGCGCCACGGGGCGACGAGTGTCTCTCCGCCTGCTGCGGCGCGCTCCCCCGCGGGTGGACGAGCCGGACGCGCCCGAGAGCGGAGACGGTGAGCCGACGACGATGGTCGGCGCGGGGTCGCCCGGGGTAGGGGTCGACGAGGCGTTTCTGATCCTGTGCGACGTCACGGTCGCGGTCCTCTCGGGTCGATCGATCTCGTTCCGCCGTGGTGAGGGGCGGGACAACCGGCCTTGGTGAGGGGCCGGATCGCGTCGTGGTGAGCGGCGCGTGGTCGACGTGGTTGGCGTCGACGTGCCGTCATCCTATGCGGAGGTGCCGCCGATCCGCACCCCGCGAACAGGGGGGACCTCGACGGACGGCGCCCCGAGACGAGAAAAGACCCCTCACGCACCCGCCAGAGCCCGGTTACCCTTGCTGCATTTCTGCCCTGGGGGAGTTGGCCTGGATGGCGCCACGTGAGGAGCCTCGAGAAGTTTAGCGGCATCTGAGTGCCCGCCGCGACCCGGGGTGTTGCCTGGTGACATGAGAATCGTCATCGCCGGAGGACACGGCAAGATCGCCCTGCTCCTCGAACGCCGACTCGCCGACGCCGGGCACGACCCCGTGGGCATCGTCCGCAACGCAGACCACACCGCCGACCTCGAGACAGCCGGCGCCCGTGCGCTCGTGCTCGATCTGGAGAAGACCGACGTCGACACGCTCGCCGGCCACCTCGACGGGGCCGACGCCGTCGTGTTCGCCGCCGGTGGCGGGGGCGGCAGCGGTGCCGAGCGCAAGCTCACCATCGATCGCGACGGCGCCGTGCTGCTGGCCGACGCCGCCGAGAAGGCCGGAGTCGGTCGCTACGTCATGGTCTCGGCCATCGGCACCGACGACTTCGACCCGGCCCGCGCCGAACTGCCCGCCGAGAACGACGACGACGTGTACCAGGTGTACATGCGCGCCAAGAGCGAGGCCGACGCGGACCTCCGCGGTCGCGACCTCGACTGGACGATCGTCCGCCCCGGCGGTCTCACCGACGACGCCGGCACCGGTCTCGTCACCGTGGGCACCACCGTCGACCGCGGCACCATCCCCCGTGCCGACGTGGCGGAGATCATCGCCACGGCGCTGATCGAGGGCACGGCCGTGAAGACCCAGTTCGAGGTCGTCTCGGGCGACGCGACCGTCTCGGACGCTCTGGCGACCATCAAGTACTGACCCGCGCCTCCTCGGTCGTCGGGGAGACCACGAAGGGCCCCGGAGGCGCAGCTCGCGCTCCCGGGGCCCTCTCGCGTCTCAGATGGTTCAGACGAGCGCCGCGGACTGCCGTGCGATCTCGAGCTCCTCGTTCGTCGGCACGACGAGCACCTTCACGGCCGACCCGTCGGGCGAGATGAGGCGCGCCTCGCGGGACGCCAGCTCGTTGCGGTCGTCGTCGACGTGGATGCCGAAGAACTCGAGCCCCGCCAGGGTGCGTCGGCGCAGCAGAGCGTTGTTCTCGCCCACTCCGGCGGTGAAGACCACCGCGTCGAGCCCGCCCAGCTGGGCGACGTACGCGCCGATGTAGTGCCGCAGGCGGTGCCGGTACACGGCGAGCGCGGCCTCGGCCACGGCGTCGCCGCGAGAGGCGCTGTCTTGCACGTCGCGCATGTCGCCGCTGCCGGTGAGACCCAGCAGCCCGGACCTCTTGTTGAGCAGCGTGTCGAGCTCGGCGACGTCGAGGCCGGCCTCGCGGTGCAGGTGGAAGACGGCGGCGGGGTCGATGTCGCCCGAACGCGTGCCCATCACGAGACCCTCGAGCGGGGTCATGCCCATGCTCGTGTCGATCGAGCGCCCGCCGTCGATGGCGGCCGCCGACGCCCCGTTGCCGAGGTGCAGCACGATGGTCTTCAGCTCGGCGAGGGGCCGCCCGAGGAACTCGGCCGTCTTCTCGCTGACGTACTTGTGCGACGTGCCGTGGAACCCGAACCGGCGCACATGGTGTCGCTTGGCCAGGTCGGCGTCGATGGCGTAGGTGTACGCCGCGGGGGCCAGCGTCTGGTGGAACGCGGTGTCGAAGACGGCGACGTGCGGTACGTCGGCGAAGGCCTTCTTCGCCGCCCGGATGCCCTGCAGGTTGGCGGGGTTGTGGAGGGGCGCGAGGGTGGAGAGCCGATCGATCGCCTTCTCGACGTCGTCGGTCACGATGGTCGCCCGGTCGAACTCCTCGCCGCCGTGGACGACGCGGTGCCCGACGACCACCGGCGGGTACTCGTCGAACGACGGCCCGTCGGCCTCGAACGCGCTGAGCATCGCGGCGAAGCCCGCGGCGTGGTCGGCGATCGGCTGCGAGTCGTTGCGCGTCTCGTCGCCCGTGACCTCGTTGCGGTGCCTCGTCGACCCGACGCTGTCGCCGATCCGCTCGACGAGACCGCTCGCGAGGGTCCGCTCGCCGTCGAGCTCGATCAGCTGGTACTTGAACGACGACGAACCGGAGTTGACGACGAGGACTGCGCTCACGAGGGGTTCCCTTCGGGGGTGGATGCGGGGGTGGGGGCTGCGGCCTGGGCGCTCTGCGTCCCGGCCTGGATGGCCGTGATGGCGACGGTGTTGACGATGTCGCCGACCAGCGCGCCGCGGGAGAGGTCGTTGATCGGCTTGCGGAGGCCCTGCAGGATCGGCCCGATGGCGACGGCCCCGGCGCTGCGCTGCACCGCCTTGTAGGTGTTGTTGCCGGTGTTCAGGTCGGGGAAGATGAACACCGTCGCGCGGCCCGCCACCTCGGAGTAGGGCATCTTCGCCGCCGCGACGGTCGGATCGGCGGCCGCGTCGTACTGGATGGGCCCCTCGACCAGCAGGTCGGGTCGGCGTTCGCGCACGAGCGCCGTGGCCGCCCGCACCTTCTCGACGTCGGCGCCGGAGCCGCTGTCGCCGGTGCTGTAGCTGAGCATCGCGACCCGTGGTTCGATGCCGAACTGCTCGGCGGTCTGCGCCGACGAGATGGCGATGTCGGCCAGCTGCTCCGCCGTGGGGTCGGGGATGACGGCGCAGTCGCCGTAGACCAGCACCCGGTCGGCGAGCGCCATGAGGAACACGCTCGAGACGACACCCACGTCGGGCAGGGTCTTGATGACCTCGAACGCGGGTCGGATCGTGTGAGCCGTGGTGTGCTTCGCGCCCGAGACCATCCCGTCGGCGAGTCCGAGCTTGACCATCATCGTGCCGAAGTACGAGACGTCGGTGACGGTGTCCATCGCCATCGAAGCGGAGATTCCCTTGTGGGCGCGCAGCTTGGCGTACTCGGCGGCGAAGCGCACCTGCAGGCTCGGGTCGAAGGGATCGAGCACCCGGGCGTCGGCGAGGTCGAGCCCCAGCTCGGCGCCGCGGGCCCTGATGGCCGTCTCGTCGCCGAGCAGCGTGATCCGCGCCACACCCCGCTGCAGCAGCGTCGACGCGGCGCGGAGGATGCGGTCGTCGTCGCCCTCGGGCATGACGATGTGCTTCGCGGCGCCGCGCGCCCGCTCGAGCAGCTGGTACTCGAACATCAGCGGCGTGACCACGCCCGAGGGGCTGACCTGCAGGAGGCGCAGCAGCTGCGCCCCGTCGACGTGCTTCTCGAAGAGGGCGAGCGCGAGGTCGTACTTGCCCGACGAGTCGGCCGCGAGCCGGCCTCGGGTCTGCGTGATCGCGAGCGCGGTGTCGTAGGTGCCCATGTCGTTGTGGGCGATGGGGAGGGGGCTGTCGAGACCGGCGATGAGCCGGTCGACCTGCGGAGCCATCTCGAATCCGCCGTTCAGCACGATGCCGGCGAGCGAGGGGAACGTCTCGGAGGCGTGGGCGAGCACCGTCGCGACGAGCACGTCGGACCGGTCGCCGGGCACGACGACGATGGCGCCCTCGGTGAGCCGCGGCAGCACGTTCTCCATCGACATGGCGGCCACGACGACCCCGACCGCCTCACGGTCGAGAAGGGCCTCGTCGCCGCGGATCATCGTCGCGCCCGTCGCCGCGAGGACGGCGCGGACGGTCGGGGCCACGAGGAGGCGGTCCTCCGGCAGGGCCCAGACGGGCACGTCGGCGGACGGCGTACCCGCAAGGGCCTCGCCCACGCCCGCCACGACCTCGTCGAGGCGATCGGGCCCGACGCGGTTCGCCACGACCCCGAGCAGACTCGCGTGCTCGCTGCGCAGCTCGGCCGTCGTGACCTCCGCGACCTGACGCATCTCGGCGCCATTGCGTGCGGTGCCCCCGTCGGAGCTGCGCCCGCCGAGCACGAGCAGCACCGGCGCACCGAGGTTCGCGGCCACCCGGGCGTTGAACGACAGCTCGGTCGGGCTGCCGACGTCGGTGTAGTCGGAGCCGATCACGACGACGGCGTCGCACTGGCGCTCGACGGCGGCGAACCGGCTGACGATGGTCGCGAGCGCGGCATCGGGGTCGGCATGCACGTCGTCGTAGGTGACGCCGACGCACTCGTCGTAGTCGAGGTCGACCCCGTCGTGCGCGAGCAGCAGTTCGAGCACGTAGTCGCGCTCGGCCGTCGACCGCGCGACCGGTCGGAACACCCCCACGCGACCCAGCTCGTGACTGAGGGTGTCGAGCACCCCCAGCGCGATGGTGGACTTGCCGGTGTGGCCTTCTGCGGACGTGATGTAGATGCGAGTCGACACGACGACCACATTAGGGCGGTCGGCTCGGAGGCCGCGGTGAACGGGGGTGAGCGCCCGCCGGCCGCACCCCTAGGCTCTCGCCATGGAGATACGACCTGCGACCGAATCCGACCTGCCCGGCGTGCTCGAGATCCACGCGGACGCCGTGGCGAACTCGACCGCCATCTGGACGGACGAACCGCCGACCCTCGAGGGGCGACGCGAGTGGCTGACGAACCACTCCGAGGCGGGCCGCGCCGCGCTCGTCGCCGTCGACGGCGACCTCGTCGTGGGCTACGGCAGCTACGGCCCGTTCCACGCGAAGGAGGGCTACCGGCACACCTGCGAGAACAGCGTGTACGTCCGCCCGGGCCATCAGGGGTCGGGCATCGGGCGCAGCCTGCTCGAGACGCTCATCATCGAGGCGACCGCAGACGAGCTGCATGTCATGGTCGCCCTGATCGAGGCCGAGAACGAGGCGTCGGTCGGGCTGCACCGCTCACTCGGCTTCGTCGACGCCGGCGTGCTGCGCGAGGTGGGCACGAAGTTCGGCCGCTGGCTCGATCTGCGCTACATGACCCGCGCGCTCAGCTGACCCGCGCCTCCTGAGCTGCGAGGGCGACGGAGGGCCTCCGGCGCGGCGTCAGTCGCGGGGCTTGTCGAACCGGGCGCCCTCGGGCTTCGGCGCGAGCAGCGTCATGACGAAGACGGCGATCGAGCCGAACGGCACGAGGTACAGGAACTGGAAGAAGCCGCTGAGCCCGACGTCGTGCAGCCGCCGTGCGGTCAGCGAGAGCGTGCCGACGAGCAGCACCAGCCACAGCACGAAGTTGAGGATGACGAGCGGGACGAAGATCGCCAGCGGCGGGTCGGAGACCGCCTGGCCCGAGGCGTCGACCGTGCTGCCGATCGAGGCGACGAGACCGGTGATCGTGATGAGGACGAACGACACGACACCCTGGACGAGCGCGAACCACCAGTACTCGCTGCGACTGGCCCGACCCGAGTAGTCGAAGAACTTGCGGAAGAACCGCGACACGGCCGCGGTGAGCGGGGCGTCGTAGTAGGGGGCCCAGAGCGGCGGCGGACCCTGCATCGCCGACTCGTGCTCACCGGGCTGAGGGGCCTGATAGGCCGGCGGCTGGTCGGGCTGCGGCTCGTAGGGCTTCGGCTGGTACGGCTGCGGCTGCTTGTCGGTCATGGTGTTCCCCCCGGATCGGTGACGCTCGTGCGACAACCGTAGCGCGCCTCCTCGTCGGGGCGACGACGAGAGCCCCCGGCATCCTGAGACGGATGCCGGGGGCTCTCGTGGTCGTGCGGCGGAGGATAGGGGATTCGAACCCCTGAGGGCTTGCACCCAACACGCTTTCCAAGCGTGCGCCATAGGCCACTAGGCGAATCCTCCAGGAGGCGCGGCGGATACCGGCGCGCGACCTCGATCACTCTACCGGATGCGCGCCCGACTCCGTGACGACGGGGCGGCTGCGACGCCCGCGAGCCGTCGCCCGGGGCGCCCACCCGCCCGCACGCCCGCGCCGACGTAGCATCGACGCATGGACTCCCTCGCCTCGTGCCGCGTCGACGCGTGGCTGTGGGCCGTCCGCATCGTCAAGACGCGATCCGCGGCGACGGCGGCCTGCCGCGCCGGGCACGTCCGAGTGGGCGGCGAACGCGTCAAGGCCGCCCAGACGGTGCGACCGGGCGACGAGGTGCGGGTGCGTCTCGGCGGGTTCGAGCGCATCCTCGTCGTGCGCCAGTGCCTCGTGAAGCGGGTCGGCGCGCCGGTCGCGGCCCTGGCGCTCGACGATCTGACTCCCCCGCCGCCCCCTCGCGAGGAGGTCGCCACGGTCGCCGTGCGCGATCGCGGCGCCGGTCGACCGACGAAACGCGAGCGGCGCGAACTGGAGAAGCTGCGCGACCGCTGACCGCCTCCTGCCGATCGGCGGTGATCGGCTCGGATCCGCACGGATCGGTCGGTACGGCCGGGCATCTCCCTCTATGATCGAGATTCCGACGACGCCCGCTTGGGGGCGGGCAGAAGTCGCTGTGAGACCCTCGCGGTCGCACGGAACGGCGTCGTCGACCGAGGGGTGAGCTGATGCCGATCGTCGCGAGAGACGACTACGCCCTGTTCGTCGAGCCTCGACGCTCGGTGGCCGTCAGCGCCATGCTCACGGGCCTCGCGGCGATCGTCCCCGTCGGTGCCGCCCTGCTCTGGCTCACCTGGCCGTCCGGTCTCTGGCCGGTGATCGTGGCTCTCGGCGTCGTCGTGGTCGCCCTCGGTCTCGCCGCCTACCGGCGCTACCGCCTGTCGTTCGCCGCCCTCGACGCCGAGCACTTCGTCAAGCGCGGATGGCTCCCCGGCTCGGTGCGGGTCCGCCGCGATCGGGTCTCCGAGGTCGTGGTGGTCAGCACCTACCTCCCCAACAGCACCGACACGGTGCTGCAGCTGGTGGCCTTCGACGCCGTCGGGGTCCGGCTGTTCCGCATGCGCGGCCACTACTGGCCCGACGAGGCGATCGTCGCCGTGCGCGACGCGCTCGACGTCGCCTCCACCCTCATCGACAAGCCGATGTCGCTCCGCCAGTTCTTCCGGCGGTACCCGCACGCCCGCTACTGGTACGAGGGGCGTCCCGGGCTCACCGTGCCGGTGATCGTCGGCCTCTTCGCGCTGGCCTCGGGTGCGCTCGTGCTCGTCTACGGCACTCTCGCCTGACGCACCGCCGCGCCACCTGTGCTCAACGGCGGCGCAGGGTGCCGAATATCCCCTTGACGACCTCGCGCACGATGGCCCTCCCGGCGCTCGATCCCAGCACGTCGCCGAGCACTCCCCCGCCGCCCTCCCGCGACGACGACCGGGTCCCCGAGGAGGTGCGGGTCGCCGCCCCGCGCCCCGCCCGTCGCCCGGCCGCCGCGCGCTCGGCCCGCTCGAACTCCTTCTGCTGACGTTCGTACTCGGCCTGGGCCGCCTTCCGCTCCCGTTCGGCGGAGGCCGCGGCCTTCGCGTCGGAGCGCTCGCGCGCGGCGGCCTCCTTCAGCTGGGCGTCGATCGTCGTCTGACGAGCCGCGGCGTCGGTGCGTTCGCGGGCGTCGAGCGCGGCGGCCTCGAGCCGGCGGGCCAGCATCTCGCGGGCCGAGTCGCGGTCGATCCCGGCGCCGTAGACCGGCTGCAGCGGCGAGGCCGCCACCGACGCCCGCATCGTGTCGGCCGGTGTGGGCGACATCGATCCGCGCGGCGCCCGGAGGCGGGTCCAGGCGACCGGGCTGGGTGCCCCGCGCTCGTTCATCACGGTGACCACCGCCTCCCCGGTGGCCAGGGTCGTCAGCACCTCGGCGAGGTCGTACTCGCTCGTCGGGTAGGTCGAGACCGTAGCGCGGAGGGCCTTCGCGTCGTCGGGCGTGAACGCGCGCAGCTGGTGCTGCACCCGCGAGCCGAGCTGGGCGAGCACGTCGGCGGGGACGTCCTTCGGGGTCTGGGTCACGAAGACGATGCCGACGCCCTTCGACCGGATCAGCCGGACGGTCTGGACGATCTGCGCCGTGAAGTCCTTCGACGCGTCGGCGAAGAGCAGGTGGGCCTCGTCGAAGAAGAAGACGAGCTTGGGCACGTCGAGGTCGCCGACCTCGGGCAGGTCGTTGTAGAGGTCGGCCAGCAGCCACATCAGGAAGGTCGAGAACAGGGCCGGCCGGTCGTGCACCCCGGGCAGCTCGAGCAGGCTCACCACGCCTCGGCCGTCGGCGGTCGTCCGCAGGAACTCCGCCGTGTCGATCTCGGGCTCGCCGAAGAACGCGTCGGCCCCGCGGTCGGCGAACGTGATCAGCTCGCGGAGGATCACCCCGACGGTCTGCTTGCTCAGACCGCCGAGGCCCTCGAGCTCCCCCTCGCCCTCGTCGCTGGTCAACCAGGTGAGCACCGCCCGCAGATCGGCGAGGTCGAGCAGCGGCAGCCCCTCCTGCTCGGCGTAGTGGAAGACGAGCCCGAGGCTGGACTCCTGCGTGTCGTTGAGGCCGAGCACCTTGCCGAGCAGCAGCGAGCCGAACCCGCTGACCGTGGCACGGACGGGGACGCCCGTGCCGATGCCGCCGAGCGCGAAGTACTCGGTCGGCGTGCCCTCGGGCGACCAGTCCTGACCGATGCCCCGGGTGCGCGCCGAGAGCTTCTCGGAGGGCTCGCCCGGGGTCGCGATCCCCGAGAGGTCGCCCTTGACGTCGGCGGCGAAGACCGGCACGCCCGCAGCCGAGAGCTGCTCGGCCATCACCTGCAGCGTCTTGGTCTTGCCGGTGCCGGTCGCCCCGGCGACGAGTCCGTGCCGGGCGAGCATGCCGAGCGGGATGCGCACGGGCACGTCGGGCAGGGCGTCGCCGTTCACCAGGGCGCCGAGCTCGAGCGCGGGGCCGTCGAAGGCGTACCCGGCACGGACGGCGTCGACCGCCGACGGGGACAGGGGGCCGGTCGACAGCGGGGCCGTCGACAGCGGGCCGGTCGGCGTCGTCGCCGAGGCCGACGTCGAGGCCGACGACTCGGCCGCCTCGCCGGCCGCCGCCTGCACCGTCGACTCGACCCGCTCCTCCTCGACCGCCTGGGCCTCGGCGTCGGCCGCCAGCCGTTCCGCCCGCGCGAGCGCCGCCTCCGCGTCCTGCTTCGCCTTCTCGGCGGCGGCGACCGCGGCGGCGGCCTCCGCCCTGGCCTGCTCGAGTGCGTCCGTCATGGCGTCAGCCTAGGCACGCGGAGGCGCGGAGTCCGGGCGAGTGCGTCCACTGCGGTCGCACCTGCACGCCCGCGTCGGCCGGACCCGCCCGGAACGGGCTCAGGCGCGGCGCTGCCAGACCCAGCCCAGCCCCCGCACGCGCTCCTGCTCGTCGAGCAGCCGGTGCGCGACGGGCGCCCAGAGGACGACTGCCACCCCCGCCCCGATCAGCAGCCCGCCGATGGTGTCGGTCAGCCAGTGCGCGCCGAGGTACGTGCGGCTCAGCAGCATCGCGATCGTGTACAGCACGCCGGCCACCCAGACCCACACGCGGCGGAGGACCACGCCGAGCACGACGGCGAGCGTCGCGGCGTTCGCGGTGTGCCCCGAGGGGAACGACCCGTAGTCGCTGACGACCATGATCTCGGCCGGCCGCGCCCGGCCGAAGGCGTGCTTGACGATCTGCACGACACCGGCGCTGAGCGCGCACGCCGCGATCCAGTAGACGGCCGCCCAGGGGCGTCGACGCAGCAGCAGCAGGGCCATCACCCCCAGGGGCACGACGAAGACGCCGATCACCCCGGCGCCGATCACGTTGAAGACGAGCGAGGGGACGTCCCAGAACGGGTGGCGGTGCTCGACGAGCTCGCCCATGAACTCCTCGTCGATCGCGATGGCGCCCGAGCGAGCCGTGATGACGACTCCGAGCAGCAGCACGACGCCGATGGCGCCCAACGCGCTGAAGACCCACCAGCGTCGCTGGACGCGCCGGGCCACACGTTCTTCGGACGGTGACGCGGGTCTCGGGGCCAGGGGGTCGGTGCGCATCCCCAGAAGGTACCCGCACCGCGGGGGTCGGTGGCCGAGGAGGCACCCGCACCGCGGGGGTCAGTGGCCGAGCGCCGGCACCGTCCGCGGCCGCACCAGCAGCCAGAGGCTCGCGATGGCGACGCACGACGTCGCGATCATCACGCTGCCCATCGGCACCGCCGAGCCGATCCCGAGGAACCCGACCACCGGCGAGATGAGACCGGCCAGTCCGAAGTTCAGCGCGCCGAGCAGCGACGCCGCCGTGCCCGCCTCCTTGCCGTGGTTGGCCAGACCGAGCACCTGGACCTGGGGGAACGAGAACCCGCAGGCCGCGATGAAGAACCAGAGCGGCACGAGGATCCCCACGAGCCCCGCCCCCGCCGAGTCGAGCACGACGATGGCCGTGGCCGACACCAGCAGCACGATCGTCGAGCAGGCGAGGATCCACTGCGGCCCGACGCGGCGGGCGAGCCGCGAGCTGATCTGCACCCCGGCGACGATGCCGAGGGAGTTGACCGCGAAGAGGTAGCCGTACTGCTGCGGATCGAGCCCGTACACGTTCTGGAAGAGGAACGACGAGGCCGACAGATACGAGAACAGGCCCGAGAACGTCATCGCCCCGATCAGGGCCACCCCTACGAAGATGCGATCGCTGAACAGCGCCTTGTACCGCTGCCCCAGCGTCGTGTGCCCGGCCTCGAGCCGGCGGGCCGGCGGCAGCGTCTCGACGATGAGGAAGATCGCGGCGATGATGACGAACGCGCCGTACGCCACGAGGAACACGAAGATGCCGCGCCAGCTGGTGAACCGCAGCAGCTGCGACCCGAGCACGGGGGCGACGATCGGGGCGAGCCCGTTGACCAGCGCGAGACGCGACAGCATCCTGATGAGCGGCAGTCCGCCGAACAGGTCGCGGACGGTGGCCATCGCCACGACCCCGCCGGCCGCGGCCCCCATGCCCTGCAGCACGCGGAACAGCCCGAGCAGCTCGATCGACGGGGCCGCGGCGACCCCGATGCTCGCGAGGATGTGCACGGCCGTCGCGACGATCAGGGGCAGGCGGCGACCGACCTTGTCGCTCCACGGGCCGACCAGCAGCTGACCGACTCCGAAGCCGATGGTGGTCGCCGTGAGGGTCAGCTGGATCACGCCGCTGTCGACCGCGAACTCCTCGCGCAGCTGCGGGAAGGCCGGCAGGTACAGGTCGATCGTGAACGGACCGAGGGCGGTCAGCGCGCCGAGCACGATGACGTAGACGAGGCGCTGACGGCGGGTGAGCGAGTCACCGGGGTGGACGACGGTGGTCACGGGGCTCCGAAACATGAGGACGAGGAGGGGCGGGCGAGCCCGGTGCCCGGCCGCGCCACGGTGCATCGAATCGTTTCGAGCGCACCGCGCGACGGCAGGGGCGGGAGATCACGGGAGGGTGACGGTCGATGCCGATCCACGGACGCCGTCGACGACAAGCGTACCGCGACGACCCCGGGGCGGGACGATGCGCGAGCGGTGCCGCCACGGCGCCCGCCACCGGGTCCGCCGGGAGGACGCCAAGGTCTAGGCTCGGGTCAGTCCGGCGCGGCCGGGCCCCGCACCGCGCCACAGGAGGCCCCCATGGTCGACGCCCGAATCGTCCAGACGACCCGATCGCTGCACACGGCGATCGTCGAGCTCGCGTCGAACCAGCCCGTCTCGGGCATCACCGTCGCCGACGTGACCCGGGCCGCAGGCATCAACCGGGCCACCTTCTACAGCCACGCCACCTCGCCGGGCAGTCTTCTCGCCTCCGTGCTGACCCCCGAGCTCGACGCCATCCGCCGCGACGACGCCGACCTGCGCGCGCGGCCGGGCGCCGACCCCGAGGCCGTGACGCGGCTCGCCGTCGAGAGGGTCGTCGACCACGTCGTGCGCTACCGCGACGTGTACCGTCTCGCACTGCCCGACCGGCTCGACGCGTCGATCCACCAGACCCTCGCCGAGCACTTCGCCACGACGTCGCTCGCCCACATCGAGGCACTGCCCGCGGGCACGGCGCCCGACGGCATCGCGCCGCACATCGCCTCGGGCTTCTTCGCGCACGCCCTCGTCGGCGCCATCGAGGCGTGGCTCGGCGGCCGCCGCACGAGCCGACGGACGCTGCTCGACACCATCACGTCGATGATCCCGGCCTGGTGGCACTGACCGCTCCGTCGCCTTCCCCCGGCACGGCGAACGTCGCCGGCCCGAGACGCAGCGCCCCGCTCGTCAGAGGCTCGCAGCGGATGCCGCCCCGACCGCGCAGGGCCCGGAACGCCCCCGGCGCCAGCACGACGTCCATCCATGCGCAGGGGTTGGCGGGGCGGTTCGCCCGCAGCAGCACCGGCCCATCCCCCGAGTCGATCGAGAACGTGAGACCGGTCAGCGCATCGACGTCGACGCCGCGCAGCACGATGTTCCGCCGTGTCGCCGCGGCGTCCAGGGGCCCGGAGCCGAGGAGGCGCGCGACGGTCTCGAGGGACTCCGCCGCGAACACGGTCACCGACGCCGCCCGATGGGCGGGTCTCGCGAAGTAGCGGTCGCCGACCACGCCGAGGCCGGCCCGCAGCTCGAGCCGGTCGTGCGTCTCGACCCCGGTCGCCGGCTCGGGTCCGTCGGACGGTCGCCCGACGTAGCGGGAGCGGGGCGACGCGAGCAGCAGCTCGACCGTCACGCTCGTGACCGTGCCGACCCGCGCCTCCTCGTGCATCCGATCACGATAGCGAGTCCGGGTACGGCGAGAGCCGACCGCCCTGACGGACGATCGGCTCTCGGGTGGTGCGGTGGTGCGGTGGTGCGGTGCTGCGATTACTTGGTCAACGGGCCCAGCGTGGGGTCGTTGGCGTAGGCCTCGGCGGCGTTGTCCTTGGTGACGATCTGCGGGGGCAGGAGGTACGCGGGGACGACCTTCGAGCCGTTGTCGTACGACTCGTCGTCGTTCGTCTCGGCGGTGTCGCCCTCGGAGACCGAGGTGACCATGGCGACGGCCTGCTTGACCAGGTTGCGGGTGTCCTTGTTGATCGTCGAGTACTGCTCGCCGGCCATGATCGACTTGACGGACTCGACCTCGGAGTCCTGACCGGTGACGACGGGGACGTCCTTGCCGGCCTGCTTCACCGAGGTGATGATGGCGCGGGCGAGGGTGTCGTTCGGGCTCAGCACGCCGTCGAGCTCGGTGTCGGTGTAGGTGCTGGTCAGCAGCGAGTCCATGCGGCGCTGGGCGTTCTCGGCCTTCCAGCCGTCGGTCGCGGTCTGCTTGATCTCGGTCTGACCCGAGCCGACGACGACGGTGCCGTCGTCGATGGCCGGCTGCAGCACGCTCATGGCGCCGTCGAAGAACACGGCCGAGTTGGCGTCGTCGGACGAGCCGGAGAACAGCTCGATGTTGTACGGGCCCTCGGCCTTCTTGGCGGCCATGCCGTCGAGCAGGGCCTGGCCCTGGAGCTCGCCGACCTTGAAGTTGTCGTACGCGACGTAGTAGTCGACGTCTTCGGTGTTGAGGATCAGACGGTCGTAGGCGATCACGATCGCGCCGGCGTCGTGCGCCGCCTTGACCTGCGTGCCGAGCTGACCGCCGTCGGCCGCGCCGATGACGATGACCTTCGCACCCTTGGTGACCATCGACTGGATCTGCTCCTGCTGGTTCGCCACGGTGCCGCTGGCCGCTGCGTACTGCACGTCGGGCTCGAAGCCCGCCGCCTCGAGGTCCTCGTTGAAGAGGTCGCCGGCCAGGACCCAGTTCTCACTGGTCTTGGCAGGCAGGGCGACGCCGACGATCGAGCCCTGCTCGAAGCCGGAGGCGGCGTCGCCGGAACCGGCGTCGGTGCGGGCGGAGTTCGAGCAGCCGCTCAGGATCAGCGTCGTTGCTGCGGCGACCGCCATGGTCGCCAGCGCGATTTTGCGCATGCTGTGTCTCTTTCTCGTGAGTGAGGTGGTGCGGGTGGGCCGCCGAGCGGCGGTCCGAGGGAGGCGCGACCGGCCGTCGATGGACGGTCGCGCTGGGAAGCGGGTCTAGTTGGGGGTCGTCGAGTTCGGACGCTGCACGTCGGTCACGTCGCCGTTGGGGGTGAGGACGGGGCTCGCGGAGTCCGTCGAGGGCCCGACGCCGTTCTGCGTGCCGGCCGCGGACTGGGTGGCGGCCGGTGCCGCGACGCCGTTCTTGTCGCGGTTCAGCCCCCGGGTCAGGAAGCCCGTGATGGACGGGCGGCCCTGGCTCTTGTTGTAGACGTCGACGGCCACGGCGATCAGCAGCACGAGGCCCTTGATCATCTGCACCTTGTCGGAGCCGACGCCGAGCAGCTGGAGACCGTTGTTCAGCACGGCGATGACGAAGCCACCGACGATCGATCCGGTCACGGTGCCGATCCCGCCGGCGACGGCCGCGCCGCCGATGAAGACCGACGCGATGGCGTCGAGCTCCCAGTTCAGGCCGTCCTGCGGGCCGGAGGCCCCGGCACGGGCGACGTAGATCATGCCCGCCACGGCGGCGAGCACCGACATGTTCATCATGACCAGGAAGTTCACCCGGCGGGCGTTGACGCCCGACAGCTCGGCGGCGTGCGAGTTGCCGCCGACCGCGTAGATGTGACGACCGAAGATCGTGTTCTGGGTGATGAAGCCGTAGACCAGAACGAGCACGCCGAGGATGATGCCCGAGATCGGGAAGGACGTTCCGACCCGGCCGCCGCCGAAGAGCGTGGCCGCGTACAGGATGATCGCGACGAGCACGGCGACCTTGACGAGGCTGACCCACATCGGCGCCATGTCGGAGCCCATGGCCTGCTGCTTGCGACGCAGGCGGAACTCGCGCCAGACGACGACGGCTGCGAGGACGAGACCGAGCAGCAGGGTCGCGTTGTTGTACCCGGTGTTCGGGCCGAACTCGGGCAGGTAGCCGGCGCCGATGACCGTGTAGCCCTCGGGGACGGGCAGCGTGACCGCGTTGCCGACGAACTGGTTCGCACCGCGGAAGAGCAGCATGCCCGCCAGCGTCACGATGAACGCGGGCACCCCGACGTAGGCGACCCAGAAGCCCTGCCAGGCGCCGATCGCCGCACCGACCACCAGGCCGAAGACGATGGCGACGGGCCACGGGAAGTTCCAGGTGGTCATCGAGGTCGCGACCATGATGCCGACGAACGCGGCGACCGAGCCGACCGAGAGGTCGATGTGGCCGGCGACGATGACCATGACCATGCCGATCGCGAGGATCAGGATGTACGAGTACTGGCTGACCAGGGCGATCAGGTTGGGCGGGTCGAGGGTGAGTCCGCCCGTGAGGACCTGGAAGATCAGGATGGCGACCACCAGGGTCGCGATCATCCCGAACTGGCGGGCGTTCGACTGGTTGCCGCCGAACACCTTCTTCAGGTCTTTGATGCCACTCATGCGGCGTTCTCCTTCTTCTTGGACGTCATTGTTCTCATCAGCGTCTCGGCGTCGGCCTCGGACGCGTCGATCTCGTTCGTGACGGTGCCCTCGAAGATCGTGTAGATCCGATCCGAGAGACCGAGCAGCTCGGGCAGCTCGGACGAGATCACGATGACGCCCTTACCCTGGGCCGCGAGCTGGTTGATGATGTTGTAGATCTCGAACTTCGCGCCCACGTCGATGCCGCGGGTCGGTTCGTCGAGGATGAGGATGTCGGGGTCGGTGAACATCCACTTCGCCAGCACGACCTTCTGCTGGTTGCCGCCCGAGAGCTTCGCGACGCCCTCGTCGACGGTCGGCGTCTTCACGCGGAGGCTCTTGCGGTAGTCCTCGGCGATCGTGTGCTCCTGGTAGCGGTCGACGACCGAGCCCCGCGAGATCTTCGACAGCTTCGCCGACACCGTCGAGCGCTTGATGTCGTCGAGCAGGTTGAGCCCGAGCACCTTGCGGTCTTCGGAGACGTAGGCGAGCCCGTTGTCGATCGCGTCGCGCACGTTCTTGATCTCGATCTCGCGACCGTCCTTCACGATCGTGCCCGAGACGAACTGCCCGTACGAGCGTCCGAAGACGCTCATCGCGAGCTCGGTGCGACCGGCGCCCATCAGCCCGGCGAGACCGACGATCTCGCCGCGACGCACCGTGATGTTCGACCCCTTGCAGACGAAGCGCTCGGCGGTCTGCGGGTGACGCACCCACCAGTCCTTGACCTCGAAGAGCACGTCGCCGATCTTGGGGGTGCGGTCGGGGAACCGGCTCGCCAGGTTGCGGCCGACCATGCCGCGGATGATGCGGTCCTCGTTGACGCCGTCGGCCTTGACGTCCAGGGTCTCGATCGTCTTGCCGTCTCGGATGATCGTGATCGAGTCGGCGATGGCCTCGATCTCGTTGAGCTTGTGGCTGATCATGATCGACGCGATGCCGCGGCCCTTGAGCCCGCGGATGAGGTCGAGCAGGTGCTGGGAGTCCGCCTCGTTCAGCGCGGCCGTCGGCTCGTCGAGGATGAGCAGCTTGACGTTCTTGTTCAGCGCCTTGGCGATCTCGACGAGCTGCTGCTTGCCGACGCCGAGGTTCTTGATGGCGGTGTCGGGGTCGTCCTTCAGGCCGACCCGGGCGAGCAGGTCGATGGCGCGCAGCTTGGCGGTCGACCAGTCGATGGCGCCGAAGCGCGTGGGCTCGTTGCCGAGGAAGATGTTCTCGGTGATCGAGAGCTCGGGGATCAGCGCCAGCTCCTGATGGATGATCACGATGCCGGCCGACTCGCTCGACTTGATGTCGCGGAAGCGCATCTCGTCGCCCTGGTAGACGATGTCGCCGGTGTAGGTGCCGTACGGGTAGACACCCGAGAGGACCTTCATCAGGGTCGACTTGCCAGCGCCGTTCTCGCCGCAGATCGCATGGACCTCGCCGGCCCGGACCTGCATCGACACCGCGTCGAGGGCCTTGACGCCGGGGAACTCCTTCGTGATGCCGCGCATCTCGAGGATGATCGGGGACTCAGCCACGCGCGCCACCCCCGCGGGTTCCGCTCGTCGTGATGTGTGCACCGGGCACGCTGACCTCCACGTTTCGACTTCTCTGTCGGTCCGCCGCTCCCTGAGGGCGTGGCGGGCACTGTCTGTTCGGCGTCGGGCGGCGACCCGCACCAGAGGCTCCGGATCGTTGCGGTGACTGAATGTGACCGTTCACACCGCGACTGGAGCAAAGCTAATCCTGAGAAAGCCCCGTGTCAAACGCCGTGGCCGATCTGTTATGAAGCGGTGCCGAGCCGGTCGACGGTCGGGCCGCGGACAGGCCGCCGAGGAGGCGCGACGACGCTCCCCGCACCCCTCCCGTCACAGGAACCACGGCCGGTCGGTCGAGGCGCGGACGATCAGCTCGGCGGCCAGCAGGGTGCGGTCGATCACCTCGTGCCCCTCGAGTTCGCCGATGACGAGCTCGACCGCGCGACGCCCGATCAGGTCGAAGTCCTGCCGGACGGTCGTGAGCGGGGGCCACAGGTGCGCCGCCGTGGGCGCGTCGTCGAAGCCGACGACGCTGACCTCGCGCGGGACGTCCACGTCCGCCTCGCGGAAGGCGTGCAGCAGCCCGACGGCCATCAGGTCGTTCGCCGCGAACACGGCCGTGAAGTCGCGGCGCCGCAGCAGCTCCTTGCCGGCGAGGTAGCCGAAGTCCGCCGTCAGGTCGCCGAGGATGGGCGGCTCGATCGAGAGCTCCGCCTCGCCCATCTCGAACAGGAACCCCTGCATGCGCTCGTCCGCCTCGATCCAGTCCTGCGGGCCGGCGACGTGGACGATGTGGCGGTGACCGAGGTCGATGAGGTGCCGGGTGGCCAGGCGGGCGCCGGCGAACTGGTCGACCGACAGGCTGTGCGCCCGATTGCGCTGCGTCGAGTCGAGGGCGACGATCGGCACGTCGAGGTCGAGCTCGTCGATGACGTCGAAGAACTTGCGCTGCGGCGCGATGACGATGATCGCCTCGACCGCCTGACTGGTCAGCAGGTCGAGGCTCGCGCGGACGTCGTCGTCGGCTCGCGTCGTGCTGGCGATGCTCAGCCGGTAGCCGGCCGCCCTCGCCTCCGCCTCGACCGCGTTGACCATCGTCTGCGGGCCGAAGTGGACGTTCTGCAGGGTGAGCACGCCGATGGCGCGCGAACGGCTGGTCACGAGGGCCCGGGCCGCCTGGTTCGGGCGGTAGCCGACCTGCTCGATCACGTCGAGGACGCGCTGCCGTGTCGCCGGGCGGATGCTCGGGCTGTCGTTGAGGACCCGGGAGACGGTCTGATACGAGACGCCGGCCAGAGCGGCGACGTCACGGATGTTGGGAGCACGCACCTTGTCGATGTCAGGCTTCACCGTGGCTCCGTCGCTCTGTCACGAGCGGTGTGACCGTACACATCGCTGTCTGCAGACCATTATGCAGTTCTGCGGGCCGCGTCTCGACCACGGGACGACGACGGCAGGAGGCGCGGTTCACGTCCGTCGAGGCACCGCGCGCCCGCTGAGCACCAGCGCCAGCAGCGCCACGGTCGAGCCGATCGCGAAGCAGGCGGCGAACGCGTACGGGCTCGACGCCCCGCCGAGCAGGCCGAAAGCGCCGCCGGCCACGGCGAGCGCCACGGCCGAGCCCGCCGAGTCGGAGATCGTCAGGGCGGAGCTGTTGAAGCCCCGGTCGGACCCGGTCGACAGCGCCAGCGTCAGCACCGAGAACCGCGGGTACATGAAGCCCATGCCGAACCCGGCGAGGGTCCAGGTGGCGATGAGCGCACCCGGCGCGAGACCGAGGAGCGGGGTGAGCGTGGCGACCACGAGTCCGCCGAGCACGAGCACGATGCCGATGCGGATGCCCGTCCGCTGCGGGACCCGCTCGCCGAGGCGCCCCTGACTCCAGCTCGCGAGGGCCCAGCCGAGCGCCCCCGCCGTCAGAGCGGTGCCCGACGCGGACGAGCTGAAGCCGTAGCGATCCTGGAGGAGGTAGGGGATGTAGACCTCGCTGGCGAGGAACGCCGCCCCGACGAGACCGCGGAGGAGCACCAGGGTCGGGAGACCGGCGCGAGCACGCAGGGTGCCGGGCGGCAGCAGCGGACGCAGGGCGATCGCGAGGGCGGCCACGGCGGCTACGACCACGGCCACCGCGACGGCCGGCTCGAACTCGTCGACGAGGTTCAGCGCCAGGACCCCGAGTGCGGCGCCCACCGCCCAGAGGATCCGTTGCGGACTCCAGGGCACGGCGCCCCTGCCGTCGGCGCGGTCGGGCGGCGGGACCCGTCGGAGGCTCGGCAGGATCATCACGAAGGCGGGCACGGCCAGCACGACCGCCCCGACGAAGACCCAGTGCCAGCTGAGGCTCTCGGCGACGAGACCGGCGATCAGCGGGCCCACGAGCGCCGGGACGACCCAGGCGGCGGCGAACCCCGCGAAGATCGACGGGTGCAGAGCCGGCGGGTAGAGCCGCGCGACCATGACGTAGAGGCCGACGATCACCGCGCCCGACCCGAGCCCCTGCACGAGTCGCCCGAACAGGAAGACCGTCATGTCGGGGGCCGCGCCCACGACGAGCAGACCGACCGCGAAGAGCAGCATCGACGCGATGACCACGACCCGGGGGCCGCTCCGGTCGGCCCAGTTGCCGGCGACCACCATGCCGACCAGACCGGTCGCGAGCGGTGCCGCGAAGCTGAGCGAGTACAGGCTCTCGCCGTCGAGGTCGGCGCTGACGATCGGCATGATCGTCGTGACGGCGAGCGACTCGAACGCGGCGATGCCGATCAGCGCGCACATGCCGAGCGTCGCCAGCAGATACCGCCGGCTGAGGACCCCCTCGGGGCGGGTGCTCAGTGCGACGTCGGACATCCCCCCACCCTAGGCCGCGCCTCCCGCGCTCTCCGCCCCTCCGCGTCGAGGAGTCACGACTCGCCGTGGCGCGGGAGAACGGCGCGGTATGTCGCGACTCCTCGACGGAGAGACGGAGGAGGAGGAGGAGGAGGAAGCGCGGAGCCGAGGAGGCGCAGGTCGACTAGTCGGACGTGGCCCGGTCGAGCGCCTGCAGCACGTCGGCGAGCAGGTCGTCGACGTCCTCGATGCCGACCGAGAGACGGACGACGGTCTCGGGGACCTCGAGCTCGGTGCCGCGCACCGACGCATGCGTCATCTCGGTCGGGTAGCCGATCAGCGACTCGACGCCGCCGAGGGACTCCGCCAGCTGGAAGAGCTCGGTCGACTCGGCGAAGAGACGTGCGACGGACGGCCCGGCGGCCAGCGAGACGGAGATCATGCCGCCGAAGGCCCTCATCTGGCGTGCCGCGATGTCGTGCCCGGGGTGCGAGGCGAGACCCGGGTAGTAGACGCGGTCGACGGCGGCGTGCCCCTCGAGCGCGTCCGCGATGGTCGCGGCGTTCGACGAGTGACGGTCGACGCGGACTCCGAGGGTCTTGATGCCGCGGACGGTCAGCCAGGCCTCCATCGGAGCCGACACCGCGCCCGCGCCGAACTGCAGGAAACCGATCTTGTCGGCGAGCGCCTCGTCGTCGACGACGACCGCTCCCCCGACGACGTCGGAGTGACCGCCGATGTACTTCGTCGTCGAGTGCACGACGGCGTCGGCCCCGAGCGACAGGGGCTGCTGCAGGTAGGGCGACGCGAAGGTGTTGTCGACGACGACGAGGGCGCCCGCCGCGTGGCCGATCTCGGCGAGCGCCGTGACGTCGCTGATCTTCATCAGCGGGTTGCTGGGGGTCTCGACCCAGAGCACGGCGGTCTCGCCGGGGCGCACCGCGGCGCGCACGGCGTCGAGGTCGGTCATCTCGACGGTCTCGAGCACGACGCCCCACGGCACGTGCAGCCGGTTCACCAGGCGGTGGGTGCCGCCGTAGACGTCGTTGCCCATGACGATGCGCGAACCGGGGCGCAGGACGGACCGCAGCAGCGCGTCTTCAGCCGCGAGACCCGAGGCGAAGCTGAACGCGTGGCTGCCGCCCTCGAGGTCGGCGAGCAGGGTCTGCAGCGAGTCGCGGGTCGGGTTGGCCGACCGGGCGTACTCGTACCCGCCCCGGAACCCGCCGATGCCGTCTTGCACGAACGTCGACGACTGGTAGATGGGCGGGACGACGGCACCGGTGGTGGGGTCGAAGTCCTGACCGCTGTGGATGGCGCGGGTGGAGAAGCCGTGGGTCATGCGGGTGTCCTTTCGAAGGGGACTGCGTTGCGGAGGTGCCTGGATCAGGCGGAGACGAAGGCGAGCACGTCGTGGCGGGTGATGACGCCCACCGGCTTGCCGTCGTCGGTGACGAGCAGCGCGTCGGTCGACTCGAGGGCGGTGCGCGCGGCGGTGACCGACTCGTTGATGCCGATCAGCGGCAGGGGCTCGCCGACGAACGGCGCGAGGGCGTCGCCCATCGTCGCTCCCCCGGCGAAGAGCGCCTCGAGCAGGGACTTCTCCTCGATGGCGCCCACCACCTCGCCGATCACGACGGGGGGCTCGGCCGAGAGCACCGGCATCTGCGAGACGCCGTAGGTGGTCATGATGCCGATCACGTCGTGGACGGTGTCGCTCGGGTGGGCGTGGACCAGCTCGGGCAGCGAACCGGTCTTCGACGCGAGCAGGTCGCGCACCGTGCGCTCGTCGGTGCTGTCCGAGAAGCCGTACGAGCGCATCCACGCGTCGTTGAAGATCTTGCCCAGGTAGCCGCGGCCGCTGTCGGGCAGCAGCACGACGACGACGTCGTCCGGTCCGAGCTCGCGGGCGACGTCGAGGGCGGCGGCCACGGCCAACCCGGACGAACCGCCGACGAGCAGCCCCTCCTCGCGGGCGAGGCGCCGGGTCAGCTCGAACGACCGGGCGTCGGAGGCGGCGATGATGCGGTCGACGACGCTCGGGTCGTAGGCGCTCGGCCAGAAGTCCTCGCCGACGCCCTCGAGCAGGTAGGGCCGCCCGGTGCCGCCGCTGTAGACGCTGCCCTCGGGATCGGCCCCGACGATCTGCACCGCGCCTCCTGAGATCTCCTTGAGGTAGCGACCGGTGCCGCTGATGGTGCCGCCGGTGCCGACGCCGGCGACGAAGTGCGTGATGCGCCCGTCGGTGTCGCGCCAGATCTCGGGCCCGGTCGTCTCGTAGTGGCTGAGCGGGCCGTTCGGGTTGGCGTACTGGTTCGGCTTGAAGGCCCCGGGGATCTCCCGGGCGAGGCGGTCGGAGACGCTGTAGTACGACTCGGGGCTGGTGGGCTCGACGGCGGTCGGGGTGACGACGATCTCGGCGCCGTAGGCCTTCAGCACGTTCCGCTTGTCGTCGCCGACCTTGTCGGGCAGCACGAAGACGCAGCGGTAGCCCCGCTGCTGCGCGACGAGGGCGAGCCCGACGCCCGTGTTCCCGCTGGTGGGCTCGACGATGGTGCCGCCGGGCTTCAGCAGACCCTCGCGCTCGGCGGCGTCGATGATGCGGGTGGCGATGCGGTCCTTCGACGAGCCGCCGGGGTTCAGGTACTCGACCTTGACCAGCACGGTCGCCGTGATGCCCTCGGTCACCTTGTTGAGCTTGACGAGCGGGGTGTCGCCCACCAGGTCGAGGACGGTCTCGGCGTACTTCACGAAGGCTCCGGTTCTCCGCCTCCGTCGTGGGGTGCGGATTCGAGGTGACGGGCTCGGGTCGCGCCGGTGGCGACCAGGCGTCGAGTCTATCGAGGCGCCCTGCGACTGTTACGGGGCGAGACCCGCGGGGTCTCGGGCGACGGGTGTCGGACGCCCGGACGGTGCAGACACTGCACGCTGTGACCTTCCTTTCAGCGTCGTGTGACCGAGAATGGGACGGCTACTCCGATGTCACATCGGCCCCTTCTCACGACAGGACCTCACATGGCCAACGGCAACAACGACAAGCCCTCGGTCAAGCAGCAGCGCGACGCGCGGCGTCAGGAGAAGGTCGCCGCGCTCAAGAAGCAGCAGGAGAGGGCGAAGCGCAACCGCCTGATCGGCATCGTGACCGGCTCCGTCGCCGGTCTGGCCGTGATCGGCATCGTCGTCGCCTTCGTCGTCACCAGCGGGCAGCCGCGCGAGAACCCGCGCGACATCGTCGTCGAGGGGGCCCAGACCTTCTCCGACCTGACCGCGAACCACGTCACCGGCCCGGTCGACTACGCCCAGACCCCTCCGGCGGGCGGCGACCACAACCAGATCTGGCTGAACTGCGGCGTCTACACCGAGCCGGTGCCCAACGAGAACGCCGTCCACGACCTCGAGCACGGCGCCGTCTGGTTCACCTACGACCCCGCTCAGGTGAGCGAGGCCGAGATCGAGGAGCTCCGCGACTTCGCGCCCAGCACCTACGCCGTCGTCTCGCCCTACGAGGGCCTCGACTCCCCCATGTACGTCTCCGCGTGGGGCGCGCAGCTGCCGTTCGCCAACGTGACCGACGACGAGGAGTCCGTCTCCGACTTCGTCACCAAGTACTGGAAGTCCGGCGACGCCCCCGAGCCCGGCGCCCCCTGCACCGGCGGTGTCGACGGAGCAGGCAAGATCGCGTGACCGACGCCGACCGTGGCGGTACCGGGGCGGGCGTCGTCGACCCGACCCGTGCCTCCCGGGGTCGCCGCATCCGGTTCGTGGTCGCCGCGGCCCTCAGCATCGCCCTCGTGCTGCTGATCGGCATCGCCGTCGGTCGGCTCAGCTCGCCGAACCCGGTCACGCCCGGCACCGAGAGCGTCGAAGCGGGCTTCTCGCGCGACATGCAGGTGCACCACGAGCAGGCCGTGCGGATGGCCATGATCGTCCGCGACCGCACCGACGACCCGGCGACCCGCTCGATGGCCTACGACATGGCGCTGACGCAGTCGCAGCAGGCCGGGCAGATGTTCGCCTGGCTCGAGCTCTGGGGGGTGCCGCAGGCCCCCTCCGAACCGACCATGACCTGGATGTCGCGGCCGACCCTCGACGGTTCGTACGGCGACCACGAGCACACCCCGTCCGGAGGCGCGGGCGGCTCGGCCACGCCGGTCGCCACCCACGAACCCGGCGGTCCGATGCCGGGGCTCGCCACCGACGAGCAGCTCGCCGCGCTCGAGGCGGCCAGCGGCGTCGAGGCCGAGCGCATGTTCCTGACCCTGATGATCGCCCACCACCGCGGCGGGGTCGAGATGGCCGACGCCGTGCTCGCCCGCAGTGAGAACCGTCAGGTGCGGGTCTTCGCCACCGGCATGGTGCAGAGCCAGGAGAGCGAGATCGACGCGATGGAGGACATGCTCGCCGAACGCGAGTAGGCCGGCGCCCAGCCGAGGGGCGCTCCGCGACGGGGCCGCCCCAGAGCTCAGCCGGTCGTGACCTGCTGCCCGTAGAGCTCCGCGTACACGCCGCCCAGGGCGACCAGTTCGTCGTGCGTGCCCCGCTCGACCACGCGCCCGGCGTCGACGACGAAGATCACGTCGGCGGCCCGCACGGTCGAGAGCCGATGCGCGATGGCGATCGTGGTGCGGCCGCGGGCGGCGGTGTCGAGCGCCTCCTGCACGACGCGCTCCGAGACCGTGTCGAGCGCGCTGGTCGCCTCGTCGAGCACGAGCACCGCAGGGTCCTTCAAGAGCACCCGGGCGATGGCGATGCGCTGCTTCTCGCCGCCCGACAGCCGATAGCCGCGCTCGCCGACGACCGTGTCGTAGCCCTCGGGGAACGACGCCACGGTGTCGTGGATGTTCGCCCGCCGGGCCGCGTCGACGATCTGCTCGTCGGTGGCGTCGGGCCGGGCGTACCGGAGGTTGTCGGCGATGGTCGCGTGGAAGAGGTACGTCTCCTGGCTGACGATGCCGATGTGCTCGACGAGGGACTCCTGGCGCAGCTCGCGGACGTCCGTCCCGGCGAACCGCACCGCGCCTCCGGAGACCTCGTAGAACCGCGGGATCAGATACGACACCGTCGTCTTGCCGGCCCCGCTCGGTCCGACGAACGCGGCGAACTGACCCGGCGCGATGTCGAACGAGACCCCGTCGAGGGTCCGCTGGCCGGGCTCGGCGTCGGGGTACGAGAACGACACGTCGTCGAACTCGACCCGGCCGAGACGCGACTCGTCGACGGTGCGCGCCGAGGGGTCGTCGTCGATCGCCGGGTGCAGGTCGAGGTACTCGAAGATGCGCGCGAAGAGCGCGCCGGACGTCTGCAGGTCGAGGGCGACCCGCAGCAGCCCCATGAGGGGGAACGTCAACCGCGCCTGCACCGTCGTGAAGGCGACGATCGTGCCCGCCGTCACCGGCACGTCGCGGAGGATCAGCCAGGCCGCCACGAGGTAGATGACCGCGGGGATCACCGACAGGAAGATCTGCACGACCGCGAAGAACCACTGCCCGCTCATCTGCTGGCGCACCTGCAGACCGATCTGGGTCCGGTTCTCGGCCGAGTAGCGCTCGATCTCGGCCCTCTGCTGGTTGAAGCTCTTCGCCAGCAGGATCCCGCTGACGCTGAGCGCCTCCTGCGTGATGGCGGTCATGTCGCTCAGCGACTCCTGCGTCTGCGTGGCGATGCGCGCCCGCACCTGGCCGACCCGGCGCTGGGCGACCACCAGCAGAGGGAGCAGGATCACCGTCACGACGGTCATCTGCCAGCTGAGCACGAGCATCGAGACGAAGGCCGCGATGACGGTGACGGTGTTGCCGAGCACGCTCGAGATCGTGTTGCTGAGGACGTTCGCGACTCCGCCGACGTCGTTCTGCAGCCGCGACTGGATGACACCGGTCTTGGTGCGGGTGAAGAACGCCAGCTCCATGTTCTGCAGGTGACCGAACAGCCGGATCCGCAGCGCCCCCATCACCTTGTTGCCGACCGTCGCGGTCAGGAAGGTCTGCCAGACGCCGATGCCCGCCGAAAGAACCCAGAGTCCGATCATCGCTCCGACGAGCTCGAGCAGCACCGGCACGTCCGGGCCACCGCTCGGGAACAGCCCGCGGTCGAAGGCCTGCTTCGTGAGCAGGGGCGGCAGCACGCTGATCGCGGCCCCGATGAACACGAGCACGACGGTGACGACCAGAGCCCGCTTGTGCGGCCCGAACAGCCCGCGGATGCGTCGCAGCAGATGCGGCACCCGGGGGGCCTCGGCGTTGGCCGCCTTCTGCGCCCGGGCGTCGCCGCTCGAGACGCGACCGGGGCGCGTCCCGCCGCCGCGCATCCCGCCGCCCGAGGCGACGGAGTCCATCCTGCTCATCCGCCAACGGTACGCCGAAGACCATCGGGGTACACGTTCGGCCCCCATTTCAGGGCGCTTACGACCAATTGATCGATGGAGCGGAGATGTCACCTTAGTATGAGCGCGACGGATGGACGACCACCATCCCGACGCCGTAGTCCTCGTACCCGACCGAGGAACCCCGATGCGGCAGAGGTTAGGACCCGTGAACACGCCTGACGATACGGCCGCCGACTACCCGAGCGCCGAGATGCAGCCCGCCGACCACCGGGCTGCCCTCGACGCGATCGAACGCGCCTGGACGAGCATCGCGCCCCTGCAGGGGGCCCGACTGCGCGAAGCCATCCGTTCGACGCCCGAAGACGAGTGGCGGGGCCGCCCGCGCATCCTGCTGGCCCTCGCCGCCAGCCACCGCTCCGTCGGCTCGCGCTCGCGCAGCGCCGCGCTGCCCTGGTTCCGAGGGGTCGCCAAGGCCATCGACGCCGATCCGACGATGTCGCTGGAGGTGCGGGCCGGCTACCACATCCATCTCGCCGCCGCGCTGCGGTCGCTCGGCAACCTCGTCGTCGCCCACGAGCACCTCGAGGTGGCTCGCACCCTGATCGAGAACGACACGACCGAGTCCATCAGCACGCGCATCTCGCTCAGCGCCTCGTTCTCGCTGCAGCTCGGACTGATCCGCGTCCACTACGGCGAGTACGACCAGGCCCAGTTCGCCCTCGGCCTCGCCGGCGGCCTCGCCGTCGAGCACCTGAGCCTCGCCGAACGCGTCGAGTGCCTCTCGGCCCTGGCGTACGTCGCGATGCTGCTGGGCGACTTCCGCCTCGCCGACGAGCACCTCGAGGCGGCCGAGGCGCTGGCCGAGGGCACAGAGCTGATGTCGAGCGTCTTCGCCGCGCTCGCGCAGATCACCCGGCTGCAGCTCGCGCTCGAACGCGGCGAGCCCGGCGTCGCCGCCCCCGTCGAGTCCGTCCGGCTCGCCACCCGCGGCAGCGACTGGGAGGCGCACGGCTGGTTCGCCGAGGCCCACGCCTGCCTCGTCGAGCGCCGCTACATCGAGGTGCTGGACCTGCTGGCCCGGATCACCCGGCTGGTCGACGCCTTCACCGGCACGTCGACGCTGCCGGCCGCCATCGCGTCGCTGCGGTCCGAGACGATGCGCTGCCTCGGTCAGCCGCAGGAGGCGCGGCGTCTCGCGGCACCGCTCGTCCCGACCCCGAGACACATCCAGTGCCCGGCCCGCGTGCTCGCGCTCGTGCACCTCGCGGCCGGCGAACCGGAGGCCGCGCTCGACGCCCTCGAGCCCTGCCTGGTGCTCGGCGACCTCCACAGCGACCGCACGATGCCGCACGTCCACGCGATCGTCGCCGCCGCGCACCTGGCCCTCGGCGAGACGGCCCGGGCCGACATCGCGTTCGACCGGTCGCTCCTGGCCGCCGGGCGCAACGAGTCGGTGTGGATGTTCTCGACCCTCGGGGACGACGTGCTGCGGCACCTGCTCGAGCGGGCCTCGCACCGCGAGCAGTCGCAGCCGATCCGGGCGAGCCTGGAGCGCCTCCTCGGCTCGTCGGTCGACGCGACACCTCGCCTCGACGAGCCCCTCAGCGACCGCGAGCTCGTGATCGTGCGCCACCTGGCCACCGGGCAGACGCTCGGCCAGATCGGCAGTCAGCTGTTCATCTCGGTCAACACCGTCAAGAGCCATGTGCGGAGCATCTACCGGAAGCTCCAGGCGTCGTCCCGTCGCGAGGCGATGACGAGGGTCCGCGAGCTCGGTCTGCACATCGACGACTGACCTTCCCCCTCGGAGGGCGCGGAGGGCGTGATGCGACGCCGAGGGCGCTGCGGGTGCCTGGTAGCCTCTCGCGGTGCCCAGAGACACCGCCTCGCCCTCCGCCCGCCTCTCGCTCGCCGCCCAGCTGCGGCAGCGCAAGCCCCTCGAGGCGTTCGCCGCCGAGAGCGACGCGAGCGCCGCGAGCGCCGCGGCGGCCACGGACTCCGCAGGTCGTCCGCGTCTCCGGAGGTCGCTCGGCGTGTGGCACCTGACCGCGATCAGCATCGGGGCGACGCTCGGCACCGGGATCCTCGTCGTGCTCGGCACGGCCGTGCCCCTCGCCGGGCCCGCCGTCTGGATCGCCTTCGTGCTCGCGGGCGTCGCGGCCCTGCTGTCGGCGCTGTCGTACGCCGAGATGGCCGGCAGCGTGCCCGTCTCGGGGTCGAGCTACAGCTACGCCTACGCGACGCTCGGCGAGGGCCTCGCCTGGGTCTGCGGCTGGTGCCTCGTGCTCGAGTACGCCGTGTCGGTCGCCGCGGTGGCGGTCGGCGCCGGTCAGTACGTGAACGAGGCCCTCGGCGTGTTCGGCCTCGCACTCCCCGACGCGATCGCCGAGCCCCCGGGCGCCGGCGGGGTCGTCAACCTGCCCGCGGCCCTGCTCGTCATCGTCGCGATGCTCGTGCTCGTGCCGGGCGCCCGCGAGGGGGCCTGGGTCAACACCGTGCTCGTGGTCGTCAAGATCGGGCTGCTGGTGTTCTTCGTGGCGGTCGCCTTCACGGCCTTCAGCGCGGGCAACTTCGAACCCCTCGCCCCGATGGGCGCCGCAGGCGTCTCGGCCGCGGCGTCGCGGTTGTTCTTCTCGTACATCGGCTTCGACGCGGCGTCGACGGCCGGCGAGGAGGCGCGCGACCCGAAGAGGGACCTCCCGCGGGCGATCATCGCCTCGATCGTGATCATCACCGTGCTGTACATCCTCGTCGCGGTGGCCGCCATCGGCGCCCGCCCGTGGGAGACCTTCACCGACGGCGAGGCGTCGCTCGTCGCGATCGTGGCCGAGATCACCGGTCAGCCGTGGGTCGCGTTCGTGTTCGCCGTCGCCGCCGTGCTGGCCATCGCGAGCGTCGTCCTCACCGTGCTCTACGGCCAGACCCGCATCTTCGTGTCGATGTCGCGCGACGGACTCGTGCCGAGGGTGCTCGGTCGCATCTCGCCCCGCACGCAGACGCCCGTCGCCGGCACGCTGATCGTCGGCGGCGCGGTCGCCCTCGCGGCGGCGCTGGTGCCCCTCGGCGCCCTCGCCGACGCCACGAGCATCGGCACACTGTTCGCCTTCGCCCTCGTCAACGTCTCGGTGATCTGGCTGCGCCGCAACCGGCCCGAGCTCGACCGGACCTTCCGTGTGCCGCTCTACCCGGTCGTCCCGGTGCTCGGCTGCGCCTTCTGCGTGCTGCTGATGGTGACGCTCGGCTGGATCACCTGGCTCGCGTTCGGCGTCTGGATGCTCGTCGGCGCGGCGGTGTACCTCGGGTACGGTCGCCGGCACTCGGTGCTCGCCCGCGCCTCCTGACGGCCCGTTCCGCTTCGGAGGGTCGCCGTCACTCGGTGCTCGCGTGCGTTTTCCGAGGGCACGGTCCGGTTCGGCGGGTCGCCGTCATCGGCGGCGGGTCAGCGCTGACCCGCCACGGATGACGGGAACCCGCCGAAGCCCCTGCCACGCTCGCACGCACGCTCGCACGGGCACGTGCACGGGGCACGACGGCGAAAGGCGCCACCCCGGAGGGTGACGCCTTTCGCGTGAAGCGGTGAAGCGGAATTACTTGAGGGTGACGGTGGCGCCGGCAGCCTCGAGCTGGCCCTTGGCCTTCTCGGCGGCTTCCTTCGAAGCACCCTCGAGGACGGTGCTGGGGGCACCGTCGACGACGGCCTTGGCCTCGCCGAGACCGAGGCTCGTGAGCGCACGGACCTCCTTGATGACCTGGATCTTCTTGTCGCCAGCAGCCTCGAGCACGACGTCGAAGGCGCTCTGCTCTTCGACCTCTTCAGCGGCGGCGGCGGGGCCGGCGGCACCGGCGGCGGCCACGGGGGCAGCAGCGGTGACCTCGAAGACCTCTTCGAACTTCTTCACGAAGTCGCTGAGCTCGATGAGCGTGAGCTCCTTGAAGGCCTCGATCAGTTCGTCCTGCGTGAGCTTCGCCATGGTGTTCTCCTTATGGGTTTTCTAAAGTGTGGGTTGGTACGACAGCTGTTCAGCTGTCGCTTTCCTGCTTGGCACGCAGCGCCTCGACCGTGCGAACGGCCTGCGACAGCGGTGCCTGGAACAGGTAGGCAGCACCGAACAGCGAAGCCTTGAAGGCGCCGGCCAGTTTGCCCAGCAGCACCTCTCGGGATTCGAGATCGGCGAGCTGCTTGACCTCGTCTGCCGTGAGCGGGTTACCGTCGAAGTAACCGTTCTTCACGATCAGAGCGGGGTGTGCCTTGGCGAAGTCACGCAGGCTCTTGGCGACGGCGACAGGGTCTCCGTGCACGAAGGCGATCGCAGAAGGTCCGACGAGTTCGTCGTCGAACGAGCTGATTCCGGCGTTGTTCGCCGCGATCTTGCTGAGCGTGTTCTTCACCACGGCGTACGTCGCGTCTGCACTGATGGACTTGCGGAGCTCTTTCAGCTCGGCAACAGTGAGACCGCGGTACTCGGTGAGCAGAACGGCGGTCGAGTCACGGAAGTTCTCCGTGAGCTCGGCGACCGATGCTTCCTTGTTCGCCATGGCTCTCCTAAAACGTGGGTGTGCCGGTAGCCCCCCGGCCTCGAACGCTGCACGCCTCAGGTCTGAGATCAGAGGACTGATCTCGGGTCTGAGGTGTTCAGCACAAAGAAAAAAGCTCCGGCGCAAGCGCACGGAGCTGGATCTCTTCGAGAAGAGGAACGACTTCACACACCTGCGCTGGTCGCTCTCTCTCGAGAACCTTCGGCATCCGTCTGCGAGCAGGCGAACACGACCGGCGGTCTTGGGCTGTGAACAGAGTAGACGCAGGAGGCGCGATCACGCAAGTCGCGCCTCCTGCGTCGGCGTCAGCTCGCGTCGAGCCGAGCGGCGGCCGTCGCGGGGAACGGCAGTCGGATGGTGAAGGCGGCCCCGGCCGGCGAGCTGTCGACGTCGACCCGACCGCCGTGCGCCTGCACCACGGCCTGCACGATCGCCAGGCCGAGACCGGTCGAGCCGGCTTTGCGCGACCGCGAGCTGTCGGCCCGGGCGAACCGCTCGAACAGCACGGGCAGCACCCCGGGGTCGATGCCCGGGCCCTCGTCGGCGACCCGGACGACGGCGGCGCCCGGCTCGACCGAGAGCGTCACGTGCACGCGGGTGCCGTCGGGCGTGTGGGTGCGGGCGTTCGTCAGCAGGTTGGCGACGATCTGGTGCAGCCGCATGCCGTCGCCCGAGACGACCACGGGTTCGTCGGGCACGTCGACGTCGACGTCGTGCGACGGTCCGGCCACATGCGCGTCGTTCACGGCGTCGAGCACGATGCGGGTCAGGTCGACGTCGGCGAGCACGAGGTCGCGCCCCTCGTCGAGTCGGGCCAGCAGCAGGAGGTCCTCCACGAGCGAGGTCATCCGCAGCGCCTCGGACTCGATCCGCCCCATGGCGTAGACGACGTCGTCGGGCAGATCGGTGTTCATGCGACGGGTGAGCTCTGCGTAGCCGCGCACGGAGGCGAGCGGGGTGCGGAGCTCGTGCGAGGCGTCGGCGACGAACTGCCGCACCTTGTTCTCGGACTGCTGCCGCGCCTCCAGCGCTCCGGCGACGTGGCCGAGCATGCGGTTCAGCGACGCGCCGACGCGACCCACCTCGGTGCGGGTGTCGGTGTCCTGCTCGTCGACGCGCTCGGCGAGCGCCACCTCGCCGCGGTCCAGCGGCAGCTCGGCGACCCGGAGGGCCGTGTCGGACATCCGCTGCAGCGGCCGCAGCGCCGAACGGACCACGGCGAAGGCGATGGCGATCGCGACCGCGAGACCGACGATCGTCACGGCGGCGATGGCGACGACCATGACGGTGATGGTGCGGTCGACGCTGCTGGTGGGCAGACCGACGACGAGATAGGCCGGCGTCGAGCTCGACAGGAGGGTGCCCCGCAGGGCCTCGACCCGGTACGACCCGAGATCGCCGCCGAGGTCGACCGTCATCGCCGGCGTCCGCCCGTCGCCGTCGACGGGGCTCTCGACGACGGCGGCCAGCGAGTCGCCCGACGCACCTAGGTCGACGGTCTCGAGGTCGCCCCCGTCGGTGATGCGGTAGGCGGCCCGCACCACTCCGTCGACGACCACGGCGGTCACCGTGCCGGGAGCCTGACGCGGTCCGTTGAGCTCGTCGCCGTCGGGCGAGAGGGAGGGCGCGGACGCGCCGCCCTGAGAAGCCGCCCGCGTGGTCGCCCCGGCGAGCTCGCCGTCGAGCTGGTCCATCAGCGACACCCGCAGCACGAGCACGCTGAGCGAGCCGATCACGACGGTCAGCAGCACGACGAGCGCCACGATGCTGAGGATCAGACGCTGCCGCAGGGTGAGGGGGCCGGCGACACCGGGCATGCTCCGCCCGAGGCGCCGCCAGGAATTCCGGAGGCGCGACCCGGCCGGAGCGGGCAGGGGTCGACTCACGAGACGGGCTTGATCACGTAACCCACGCCGCGCACGGTGTGGATCATGGCCTCCTCGCCGGCGTCGATCTTCTTGCGGAGGTACGAGATGTAGATCTCGACGACGCTCGACTTGCCGCCGAAGTCGTAGCTCCAGACCCGGTCGAGGATCTGCGCCTTGCTCAGCACCCGACGCGGGTTCCGCATCAGGAACCGGAGCAGCTCGAACTCGGTCGCCGTCAGCTCGATCTCGCGATCGCCTCGGTGCACCTCGTAGCTCTCCTCGTCGAGCACGAGGTCGCCCACCGTGATGCGCGAGTCGGCGCTCTCGCTGAGCGCGGACGCCGAACGGCGGATCAGCCCGCGGAGCCGAGCCACGACCTCCTCGAGGGAGAACGGCTTGGTGACGTAGTCGTCGCCCCCGGCGGTGAGCCCCTGCACGCGGTCCTCGACGGCGTCCTTCGCGGTGAGGAACAGGATCGGGGTGTCGTCGCCGCCCTGACGGAGGCGGCCGAGCACCTGGAGACCGTCGATGTCGGGCAGCATCCAGTCGAGCACCATCGCGTCGGGCTTGAACTCGCGGGCGAGCGTCAGCGCGCTCTGCCCGTCGGAGGCGGCCTTGACGTCCCACCCCTCGTACCGGAGCGCCATCGAGAGCAGGTCGGTGAGGCTGTTCTCGTCGTCGACGACGAGAACTCGGAGAGGCGATCCGTCGGCCCGGGTGAGTCTCGGGGCGGCTGCGGTGGCGGGGGGCGTCGTGGTCACATTCTCCAGTATCGGGAGATTCCTATGAGCGGACTGTGCAGCGCCGATGGACGAGCCGTGACGTCGCTCAGGCGAGGGGGTAGTCGGCGCAGGCGAAACGGGACGAGTCGGGCGACCAGCCGGGCACGTTCACCGTGCCCTGGCCGCCGAACAGCGCGAGGACGTCGTGCGGCGTCGCCCCCGGCTCGGGCAGGCCGTCGCCGCCGAGCGGGAGTTTGCGCAGCACGACGTCGCGGTTCTCGGGGTGACCGAGCGTCCCCGGCTCGAACGAGACGTAGAGCAGAGTGCAGCCGTCGGGCGACACGTGCGGGAACCAGTTCACCCGCTCGTCGTGCGTCACCTGCACCGCCCCCGCGCCGTCGAGACCCGTGCGGAACAGCTGAGCGTGACCGGCGACTCCCCCGGAGGCGCGCTCCGAGTTGAACCACAGCCGGGCGCCGTCGGGAGCGAACTCGGCCCCGTCGTCGGGGTGCTCGTCGTCCGTGACCGGGGTGGCCGCGCCGTCGGACACCGCGACCAGGGCGACGTTCGTGCGCCAGTCGACCCGCGCCTCCTCGGCTCCGGGGTCGGCGACCGGCGCCGGCAGGGCGCCCACGATCACGCTGAGCGTGCCGCCGTCGGGCGAGACCCCGTGCAGGTAGTTCTTGTGGTTGCGCCCCTCGGGGTGCGGACGCGTGACGCGGCGGGCCGACTCCCCCGCGGGTACGCCCTCCCACGGGATCTCGTAGACGTGCCCGTCACGGGCGCTGACGAAGACGACCGACCCGTCGGGCGCGATCACGTGGTCGTTGTTGATCTCGGGCACGTCGCCCATCGGCACGGCCTCGAGCGCGGTCTCGTCGACGGCGCGGGCGTCGACCGGCAGGCGCCAGAGCAGACCGTCGCCGTTGACGACCAGCCAGCGGCCGTCCGGGCTCCAGTTGGGTGCCTCGACCAGCAGGGTGCGGCTCTCGAAGACGGTCTCGGTCGCCCCGGTCGCGGGGTCGACGATCAGCACGCGGCAGCGCTGGCCGGGGAGGAGGGTGCGGGGCATGTCGAGGTCTCTCGGGCTACTGGTTCGAGAAGGCGGAGTCGAAGGAGGCGGTGGGCCGCTTCCAGAGGAGCGAGCGGATGTGCGCGAGCGCCTCGGGAGCGCCGTGCAGGCGGTCCATGCCCGCGTCCTCCCACTCGATCGAGATGGGGCCGTCGTAGCCGATGGAGTCGAGGGCGCGGAAGGCGTCCTCCCAGTTCATGTCGCCGTGACCGGTGGAGACGAAGTCCCAGCCGCGCCGCGGGTCGCCCCAGGGCAGGTGCGAGCCGAGCACGCCCGACCGACCCGACGGCGGCTTGATCCGGGTGTCCTTGCAGTCGACGTGGTAGATCCGGTCGGCGAAGTCGGTGATGAAGCCCACGGTGTCGACGCCCTGCCAGAGCATGTGCGAAGGGTCCCAGTTGAAGCCGAACGCCTGACGGTGCTCGATGGCCTCGAGGGTGCGGACGCTCGTCCAGTGGTCGTAGGCGATCTCGCTGGGGTGCACCTCGTGCGCGAACCGGACCCCCTCGGCGTCGAAGACGTCGAGGATGGGGTTCCAGCGGTCGGCGAAGTCCTGGTAGCCGGCGTCGATCACCGAGGCGGGCACCGGGGGGAACATCGCCACGTAGGGCCAGATCTTCGAGCCGGTGAAGCCGACGACGGTGTCGACCCCCATCTTGCGGGCGACGCGCGCGGCGCGCTTCATATCTTCGGCGGCGCGCTGCCGCACGCCCTCGGGGTCGCCGTCGCCCCAGGTCGAGGGGCGGACGATGGCCTGGTGTCGGAAGTCGATCGGATCGTCGCACACGGCCTGCCCGGTGAGGTGGTTCGAGATCGCCCAGACCTTCAACCCGTGACGGTCGAGCACCTCCAGTCGCGACCGCAGGTAGGCGTCGTCGACGTCCGCTCGCTCGAGGTCGAGGTGGTCGCCCGATGCGGCGATCTCGAGCCCGTCGTACCCCCAGCCGGCCGCGAGCGCGGCGACCTCCTCGAAGGGCAGGTCGGCCCACTGGCCGGTGAACAGGGTGACGGGGCGGGAGTTCTCGGTCATGGGTCCTTCTCGTTCGGGGCGGTCGTCGGTCTCGGCGCAGGTGCGGTCGCCCTGCTCAGGGCACGTCGACCCAGGTGCGGCCGGCCGCCGAGTCGAGCACGGCCTCGGTGACCCGTGCGGCCCGCAGGCCGTCGGCGAAGGTGGGCAGCCCCTCGGGCGCGCCGCCGCGGACGGCGTCGTGGGCGTCGCGGACGAACGCCGCGAAGGCGTCGACGTACCCCATCGGGTGGCCGGCCGGCACGGTCGAGAGCCGTGCGGCGTCGGGCGAGAGGATCGACGCGTCGCGCGGCACCAGGCGTGCGCCCGAGCGGCGGCCGACCCAGAGGGTCTCGGGCTCCTCCTGCGAGAACTCGAGGCTCTCGGCGGTGCCCGACACGTCGAGCAGGAGGCGGTTCTTCCGACCCGGGGCGACCTGCGAGACGAAGAGGGTCCCGATCGCTCCGCCGAGGGTCTCGAAGACCACCGCGGCCTCGTCCTCCGTGTCGACGCGGGTGCCGCCCCGGCTGTCGTGCGCACGGTTGGTGGTCGACGTCAGCCGCGCCAGCCGATCGCCGATCACGAACTCGAGCAGATCGACCAGGTGGCTGCCGATGTCGGCGAACGCACGCGACGGCCCGCCGGCCGCCGAGTCGACCCGCCAGTCGACGTCGCCGCTGTCGAGCAGCCAGTCCTGGAGGTACGAGCCCCGCACGCTGAGCACCCGACCGGCCTCGCCCGCCGCGACCCGGGCCCTGGCCTCGCGCACCATCGGGTGGTAGCGGTAGACGAACGGGACGGCGCCGACGAGTCCGCCCGCGGCGGCGGCCTCGACCAGAGCCGTCGCCTCGGCGGCCGAGGTCGCCAACGGCTTCTCGCAGATGACGTGCTTGCCCGCCGCGAGCGCCGCGAGCGCCACCGGGGCGTGCGTCGCGTTCGGCGAGCAGACGTGGACCACGTCGACCCGCGGGTCGCGCACGAGGTCGTCGACCGTCTCGTGCGCGGTGTCCACGCCGAGAACGCCGGCCGCGCGGCCGGCGCTCGAGGCGCTGGACGAGGCGAGGGCGACCACTCGGGCACCGGCCGCCCGTGCCGCGCCGACGTGGACGCGGGCCATGAAGCCCCCGCCCACGATGCCGACACGGAGCGGTTCGACCGGAGCCGCGCCTCCGGCGGTCTCCCCCTGGAGGGCGAGACCGACCGCCGCGACCTCGCCCGGAGGGGTCACTTCACGGCCCCCGACGAGAGCCCGGTGATCAAGTGTCTCTGCACGAGCATGAAGCCTATGAGAACCGGCAGCGACACCACGACCGAGGCCGCCATGAGCTGGTTCCAGTAGACGTCCTGCTGCGACGCGTAGGCCCGGAGTCCGATCGACAGGGTGCGGGTGTCCTTGCTGGTCAGCACCGAGGCGAAGAGCACCTCGCCCCAGGCGGTGATGAAGGCGTACACGGCGACGGCGATGATGCCGGGCTTCGCGACCGGGATGATCACGCGGAACAGGGCGCCGAGGCGACCCGTGCCGTCGATCATCGAGGCCTCTTCCAGCTCTTTCGGGATGGACGCGAAGTATCCGGTCAGCATCCAGATCGAGAACGGCAGCGAGAAGGTCATGTACGTGATGATCAGCCCGAGGTAGCTGCCCGTCAGCTGCACCCCGACCGTGCGCTGGATCTGCACGAAGATGAGGAACAGCGGCAGGAGGAACAGGATGCCGGGGAACATCTGCGTCGACAGGACGACCAGGCTGAAGCTGCGCTGGCCGCGGAACCTCATGCGGGCCAGGGCGTAGGCGGCCAGCACGGCCATCGACACCGACAGGATCGTCGCCGACACCGTGACGATCAGGCTGTTCTTGAAGTACGTCGCCAGGGGCACCGTCTGCCAGATCTGCACGTACGGCTCGAGCGTCACCCGCGAGGGGATCCAGGTGAACAGCCCCTGCACGTCGGCGAGCGGTTTGATCGAGGTCGTGAGCACCACGTAGAGCGGGATGACCACGACCAGCGACAGGAACGCCAGCCCGAAGAAGCGGAAGATCTTGAAGCCGCGGGTCTCAATCATTGTCGTTCTGTCCCTTCGGGAGCACCATGCGGATGTAGAACGCCGAGGCGATCAGCAGGACCACCAGGAGCATGACGCTCATGGCACCGCCGAGACCGAAGTTCCAGTTGTTGAACGACTGCTGGTAGATCAGCGGCGAGATCAACGTCGCCTGCTCGGGCGACGCTGGGCCGAAGAGCACGTACGGCACGTTGAACTGGTTGAAGATCCAGAGGCTCATGATCAGCAGCAGCACCGCGTTCGCGGGCTTGACCATCGGCAGCGTGATCTGCGTGAACTGCTTCCAGAGGCTCGCGCCGTCGAGGCTGGCGGCCTCGTAGACGTCGCCCGGGATGTTCTGCAGCGCGGCCAGCAGCATCAGGAACGCGAACGGCCAGAACTGCCATGCGGTGACGATGACGATGGCCCAGAACGAGTTGCCGCCGAGCAGCCAGAAGGGGCGGTCCTGCAGGATCCCGAGGTCGTCGACCAGGAACCGGTTGATGGCGCCGTCGCGCTGGTTGAACATGAACGCCCAGGCGATCGTGCCGACGTACGAGGGCAGCGCGTAGGGCACCAGGAAGAGCGTGCGGAGCACTCCGCGGCCCTTGAACGAGCTGGTCAGCAGCACCGCTCCGAGCATGCCCATGCTCCAGGCGATCGCGACGACGATCACGGTGAAGAGCAGCGTCCGCCCGAGCGCCCCGTAGAGCTGCGTGGCGATCGGCGAGCTCGGGTCGAGCGCGGTGACGAAGTTCTGCAGCCCCACGAAGGGGGCGTTGACCCAGTTCGCGATGCTCAGCTGGTTGAGGGTGATGAAGGCGATCCAGATGCCGAGCACCATCGGGACGATGTGGACGAGCAGCTCGGCCAGGGCGGCCGGCGTGACCAGGAGGTACGCCAGGGGTGAGCGGTGCCTCTTGCGTTTCGCGGGCTCGATCGGAGCCAGCTGATGCGGATCGGGCGGCGTGTCCTTCTCGGACGTCGCGGGGGGCAGGACGTTGACGGTCATGAGGGTCCTCTCGGGGCCTCGGCCGGGGCGGCCGGTCGTCGATCGACCGGCCGCCCCGACCTGCAGCGGTGGGACGGGCTACTGACCCGAGCTCATCTGGCTGTTCGCGTCCTCGAGGGCCGACTTCACGTCGTCCTCGCTGACGGAACCGCCCTGGGCAGCGGTGGCGAGGAGTCCCTTGACGGCGGTGCCGACCAGGGTCTCCATCTGTCCCTCCGAGGGGAAGAGGGGCATCGGCTGGGCGTGGTCGGCGAGCGTGACCTGCTTCAGCTTGATGGTCTCCGACTGGAACGCCGGGTCGTCGTACGCGCTGGTGACGACGGGCAGCGAGCTGAACGACTGGTTCAGGTAGACCTGCTCCTCGTCGCTCGTGAGGTGCTTGACGAAGTCGATCGCCGCATCCTTGTTGTCCGAGTTCTCGAAGACGCTGACGTTGATGCCGGCGACGTGACTCTGCGTGCCGAGCAGACCCGTCGCGTCGGCGCTCTCCATCGGCACCGGTGCCGCGGCGTAGTCCGTGAAGTCACGGGCGGCGAGGTTCGCGTCGGGCGCCTGGTCGAAGAACATCGCGGCCTGACCGTCGGCGAAGGTCGCCGCCATGTCGGAGCCGTTGACGCTCTCGGCGTCGGAGGGCGAGACGACCTTGTCGACGGCCATGAGGTCGACCCACTGCTTGACGCCCGCGACGACGCCGTCGTTCGCGAAGTCGGGCTCGCCGCTGTCGTCGTAGAGGGCCCCGCCGTTCTGCAGACCCCGGACGAACGCCTGGTGCGAGTTGTTCGAGATGCTCGAGCCCGCCATGGTCACGCCCCACTGGTCGATCTCGCCGTCGCCGTCGGTGTCGATCGTCAGCTTCTTGGCGTCCTCGACGAACTCGTCCCACGTGGCGGGCGGGTCGGTGATGCCGGCCGCCTCGAACATGGCCGTGTTGTAATACAGCGAGTACGAGAGACCGTAGAGCGGCACCGACGTCGGAGCCTGCCCCTCGGCGCCACCGGTCGCGAAGCTGGACTGCACGAAGCGGTCCTGCCCGCCGACGGCCTCGAGCGGGTCGCCCTCCCACGGGACGAACGCTCCGCTCGACTGCAGCGACACCGCCCACGTGTTGCCGATGTTCAGCACGTCGGGACCCTCGCCGCTCGACACGGCGGTGAGGATGCGGTTGTAGAGGTCGGACCACGGGATGACCTCGAGCTCGACCTCGACCCCGGTCTCCTCGGTGTAGCGGTCGATGGACTCCTGGAGGATCTCCGCGTCCTTCTCGACCGTGGGGGCCTGGTTGCTGGCCCAGTACGTGATCGTCTTGCTGTCGCCGTCGCCGCCTGAGGCGGAGCAGGCGGTCATCGACCCTGCGGCCACGACTCCTACGGCCAGTGCTGCGATCCAACGGGTCTTGTTCGTCATGACTTCTCCTGGTGTCTCATCTTCGAGATTTCTCTTCTTCGAGTAGGGAAGGTGCTGGTGGTGCTGTGCGTCTCTGGTGCTGTGTCTCTGGTGCTGTGCGTCGGTGGTGCGGTCTGTGGGGTGGGGCGGGGGTGCTGCGGCCCGGGGCCCCGGGTGCCGGTCTCGTCGTCGAGGGGCGCCCGGGGCCGGGCGTCGGTGGCGGTTCAGCCGAGGGTCGCGACCGAAGGGTCCCAGTCCTCCGGCAGCTCGGGTGTCGGTTCGAGGGTCGAGTCGACGACGACGCCCTCGTGGCGATCGGCCGACTCGGCGAGCGAGACCATGACGTCGAGCACGTGGAACGCGAGCTCGCCGGGCACCCGCTCGCGCCGACCGCCGCGGATGGCCTGCGCCAGCTCGGCGACGCCGGTGCCGCGGGTGAAGGTCGATCCGCTCGACGGCACGACCGTCGGCTCGTCGGCGCCGGTGTGCACGAGCGTGTCGCCCTCGAACTCGTTCGGGTCGGGGAACACGGCCGTGCCCTCGGTGCCGGCGATCTCGACGAAGCCCGCACGGGCCAGCTTCGAGTCGAAGCTGAAGACCGCCTGCGCGCTCGCGCCGCTCTCGAACTCGAGCAGCGCGCTGATGTGCGTCGGCACCTCGACGGGGAACACCGTCCCCGCCTTGGGGCCCGAGCCGATCGTGCGGGTGTCGCGCGCCTTCGACGACGTCGCCGTGACCTTCGCGACCGGGCCGAAGACCTGCACGAGCGTCGTGAGGTAGTACGGCCCGACGTCGAACATCGGCCCGGCGCCGTAGGCGAACAGGAACTCGGGGCTCGGGTGCCACGACTCGGGGCCGGGCACCTGGAACAGCGCCAGCCCGGTGAGAGGCGTGCCGATGTCGCCGCGGCGGACGACGCGGAGACCCGTCTGGAGCCCGGCGCCGAGGAACGTGTCGGGGGCCACGGCCACCCGCACGCCGGCCTCCTTCGCCGCGGCGAGCAGTCGCGCCCCGCTCTCGCGGTCGAGCGCGTAGGGCTTCTCGCCCCAGACGTGCTTGCCGGCTGCCACGGCCTTGAGGGCCACCTCGACGTGAGCGGCCGGGATGGTCAGGTTGACGACGATCTCGACGTCGTCGACGGCGAGCAGGTCGTCGACCAAACCGCTGGCCTGGACGCCCCACTTCTCGGCCTGCGCCGCGGCGCGCGCCTCGTCGATGTCGGCGATGAACAGCACCTTCAGATCGGGGAACCGCGTCAGGTTGCCGAGGTACTGGTCGCTGATGACGCCGGCGCCGATGACGCCGACTCCGACGGGTCCGGTCTTCGCCTCGGCGGAGGGGGCCCCCGAGGAGGCGGTGGTCGCGGAGGCCGTGGTCGTGTCGGTCATGCGCGCACCCCGTCCAGGAACGAGTGGCTCTGCTCGAGCGCCGTGAAGACGTCGCCGTTGTGGTCGTCGAGCTCGACGACGGCGAGCGCCTGCGGTGCGGCGCGCAGGATGTCGCGGACGGGCATCGTGCCCCGGCCGACGGCGACCTGCTCGGTGTCGTCCTTCGTCCTCGGACCGTCCTTGATGTGCAGGAACCGCACGCGGTCGCCCAGGCGGGCGAGCAGCTCTGCGGCGTCCACGCCCCCGACCTCCACCCAGTAGGTGTCGATCTCGAGCACGACGTCGGCGGGCAGCGCCGCCGCGAAGACCTCGAGGGCCGGGGTGCCGTCGATGAGGTTCTCGAGCTCGAACGCGTGGTTGTGGTACCCCACGGTGAGACCGTGCGCACGCGCCGCCTCGGCGACCTCGCCCAGCTCGGCGGCGACGGCCTCGACGTCTTCGCGGGTGATCCAGCGCGTCTCGTCGATGTGCGGGTCGATGACCGTCGAGACGCCCAGGCGCACCGCGGCCTCGAAGATCGGCTGGAGGTCCTGTCCGACGAGCTTGGCGTGGGCGCTCGGCGCGGTGAGGCCGGCGGCCGGGAGGGCCTCCGCGTACTCGTCGACCCGTTCGACGAACCCCCACGGCTCGACCTGCGTGTAGCCGATGTCGGCGAGGCGCTGGAGGGTGCCGGGCAGGTCCGCCGCGATGGCGTCCCTGACGGTGTAGAGCTGGACCGAGATCGGTGATGTCACCTGATGGACTCCTCTTCGAGTGGTGGCGGCACCGACGGAACCACCCCCGTTCGGGAGTCGATCGCCGGTGATCGAGACTCACCATAGGACCGCTTCTGTCGACGCGCAAGCAAAAGTCGTCGTGAATCGACGAGCTTGTCTCGATCGTCATCTCCGCCTGTGCTTTACTGCTCACATGTCCGACACGACCCGGTCGTCGGCGCTGGGGAGCGCCGGCGCGAGCGAGCTCTTCCAGCTGCTCCGCGACGGTCGGCCGCGGACTCGCGCCGAGCTCGCGACCATGACGGGGCTGGCCCGCTCGACGATCGGCCTGCGACTCGACGCGCTCATCGAGCTCGGTCTCGTCGGCCCCTTCGCCGACGCGGTCTCCACGGGGGGTCGCCCGCCGTCGCGGGTCGCCCTCGTCCCGTCGGCCAGGGTGGTGCTCGGCGCCGACTTCGGGGCGGGGCATCTGAACGTCGCCCTGACGGATCTGATGGGCGACGAGCTCGCCGTGCTGCGCACCGAGATCGACATCGCCGACGGCCCGGTGGCGGGGTTGACGGCCCTCCTCACCGCGGCCGACACGCTCCTCTCGGGCTTCAGCCGCAGTCGGGACGACCTGATCGGCGTGGGCATCGGCCTGCCCGGCCCCGTCCAGTTCGGCACGGGCCGCCCCGTGAACCCGCCGATCATGCCCGGCTGGGACGGCTTCGACGTGCCCGGCTGGATGCGGCGTCACCTCGACGTGCCCGTGCTCGTCGACAACGACGTCAACATCATGGCCCTCGGCGAGCGCGGTCACGCGTTCCCCGACACCGACCACTTCCTCTTCGTCAAGGTCGCCACCGGCATCGGCTCGGGCATCATCTCGGGCGGTCGCCTGCAGCGCGGCGCGCAGGGGATCGCCGGTGACATCGGGCACGTGCAGATCCCCCGCGGCGCGGGCATCGCCTGCCACTGCGGCAACGTGGGCTGCCTCGAGGCCGTCGCCTCGGGGCCCGCCATCGCCCGCGCGCTGCGCGCCTCGGGCCGCGACGTGGCCGGCGGTCGCGAGGTCATCGATCTCGTCCGTCGAGGCGACATCGAGGCGATCCAGGCCGTCCGGCAGGCCGGTCGCGATCTCGGCGAGGTCCTTACCGCCTGCGTCAACGTCATCAACCCGTCGGTCATCGCCATCGGCGGCTCGATGGCCCAGGCGGGCGAGCACCTCATCGCCGGGGTGCGCGAGATCGTGTACACGCGGTCGATGCCCCTCGCCACCGAGCACCTCAGCATCGTGCAGTCCCGATCGGGCGACCGGGCGGCGATGATCGGGGCGAGCATGCTCGCGATCCACCACGCCCTCTCCCCCGCCGCCATCGACGAGCTCGCCGCCGCGGTCTGACCGCACGAGGCAGGCGCCCGCTCCGAGCGACACGCCCCGACTCCGGCCGACTCCGGCCGACACGGTCTCCGCCGGTTCGATCGAGCCGCCTCGACGAGCGACAATGGAGGCATGACCGTCGTCCAGCCCATGCTCTCCCTGTGGGACGACGACGAGACCGAGCCCGCGCCTCCTCGGCGACTCCGCCTCCCCGCCCACGAGACCCGCGTGCTGGCCGACTCGACCGACCGCATCGCCTGGCTCCGTGCCCGCAGCCAGGGCATCACGGCCACGGACGTAGCCCGCCTGTCGAGCGCGAAGGCCGTGCAGGCGGTCGTGCTCGACAAGATGTACGGCAACGGCTTCGGCGGCAACGCCTACACCGATCACGGTCGTGCGCGCGAGCCCGAGATCGCCCGCTGGGTGCTGCGCGAGCACGGCATCGAGCCCAGCTCGAAGCTGTTCCACGCCGCCGACCAGCGCCGACACCTCGCGACCCCCGACGGTGTCGCCGTCCGGCCCGACGGCCGGGTCGAGCTCTGCGAGATCAAGACGACCAAGAAGGCGTGGACGAGCATCCCGCGCACGTACCTGCGTCAGGTGTTCTGGCAGCAGTACGTGCTCGGCGCCGAGCGCACCCTCGTCGTCTGGGAGCAGCACCTCGACTTCGTGCCCGTCGACGAGGTGCCCCTCAGCCGCTGGGTCGACCGCGACGACGACGAGATCCACCGCCTCGTCACGCTCGCCGACCACGTGCTCGACACCCTCGCGCGGCAGGCGCCCGTCGACCCCTTCGCGCTCGGTCGCCGCGCGTACGAGCCCCCGCCCTACGACCCGCTGCGCTGACTCCGCGGCCGGGCCGCGCGTTGCTGCTCCGCTCGCCCCGTCGAGACTTCTCCGAGCAGTGACACCGTCGAAACACGTCCGACTCACGGTCGCCCTTTACTGGGGAGGACCCGCGAAGGCCGGCCGTGCACCTGACGTGCACCGCGCCCAGGGGTCCGAGGGAGAGCGATGACGACGACGATGGCGACGACGATGCGCGCGATGGTGATCGACGAGACGGGCGGTGCCGATCGGATCGTCGCCCGAGACGTCCCCCGGCCCCGACGGATCGGCAGCGAGGTGCTGATCGAGGTCGTGGCGGCCGGGGTCAACCGCTGCGACGAGGAGGCGCGCGAGGGTCTCGGGGACGGCGTCGCCCCCACCGCGTTCCCCGTCGTACCCGGGCGCGACTTCAGCGGGGTCGTCGTCGAGACGCCGTACGCGGCCCATCCCCTCCGGGTCGGCGACGCCGTCTACGGCATGACCGCGTTCCCCCGAGGAGGCGGCAGCTACGCCCCCTACGTCAGCGTGCCCGCGCAGTCGGTCACCCGCAAACCCCCCGCGCTCTCGCATGTCGAGGCGGCGGGTGTGCCGCTCGCGGCCCTGACCGCCTGGGGCCTCGTCGTCGACCTCGCCAAGGCCCACGAGGGCCAGCGCATCCTCGTCCACGCGGGCGCGGGCGGGGTCGGGCACTTCGCCGTGCAGTTCGCCTCGTACTTCGGGGCGCACGTCGTGGCGACGGGTTCGAGTCGGAACTCGGGCTGGCTCCGCGAACTCGGAGCGGCCGAGGTCGTCGACTACTCCGTCTCGGAGTTCGACCGCACGGTGCGGGACATCGACGTCGTGGTCGACCTCCTCGACGACGTCGACGTCGCCAGACGATCGCTCCCGGTTCTCCGACCGGGCGGGCTGCTCGTGCACGCGTCGCCGTCGACCTGGCCCGCCGTCGCCGAGCTGGCGACCGAGGCGGGCGTCCGCTCGACGGGCTTCGCGGTGACCCCCGACGCGGCGACCCTGGCCGTCGTCACGCGCCTCCTCGACTCGGGCGACGTCCGGGTGTACATCGACGACGTCTACGACCTCGCTGACGCGGCGGACGCCCAGCGGAGGCTCGCCCAGGGGCACACCCGCGGCAAGCTGGTGCTGCGCGTCGGCGACGAGTGACCCTGCTGCCGGCCGCGTTTCAGACGGCGCACTCGAGCACGAGGTCGTCGTGCTCGCGACCGCCCACGACGAAGCGCCTCGCACCCACGGTCTCGAAGCCCCGCCCGGCGTAGAACGCCTGAGCGCGCACGTTCTCGCCGTTGACGCCGAGCCAGACGGACTCGGCGCCATCGGTGGCGGCAGCCTCGAAGACCGCGGCCATCATGCGCGCCGCCACGCCCTGCCCGTGCCGGTCGGGCATCACGTAGAACTTGCTCAGCTCGACCGTGGGCCGGGCCGTCACGGCTGACGCGACGTCGGCGTCGGACGGCTCGCCCTCGATCAGCATCGCGTAGCCGACGACATCGTCGATCTCCTCGTCGACGGCGACGAGGAGGGTCCGCGCGGGGTCGTCCAGGTACTCGGCGAACCGCTCGGCGCTGAGGGTGGTGGTGACGAACCGGGCGATCTCGACGAGGGGCGTGCCGGGTGGGCAGGCGAGAGGGAACGTGACGGCTGCGACGTGCGCGAGCGGTCGGACGTCGGGGGCGGCGGCGAGGCGGATGGAGACGGTCACCCGGCCATCGTGCCAGGGGACGACGAAGGCCGCCCCGCTCGAGAGCGGGACGGCCTGTCGTGACGATCGGTGTGATCGAGGCTGAAGCCTAGAAGACGTTGATGTCGAGGGGGATGCCGGGACCGAAGGTGGTCGACAGCGTGCCCTTGGTGATGTACCGGCCCTTCGACGACGACGGCTTGAGGCGGACGACCTCGTCGAGCGCGGCGTCGAGGTTGGTGTTCAGCTGCTCTTCCGAGAAGCCGGCCTTGCCGATGACGAAGTGCACGTTGGAGTGCTTGTCGACACGGAACTCGATCTTTCCGCCCTTGATGTCGTTCACGGCCTGGGCCACGTTCGGCGTCACGGTGCCGGTCTTCGGGTTGGGCATCAGACCGCGCGGGCCGAGGACCTTACCGAGACGACCGACCTTGCCCATGAGCTCGGGGGTCGAGACCGCGGAGTCGAACGACGTGTAACCGCCGGCGACCTTCTCGATGAGCTCGTCGCCACCGACCTCGTCGGCGCCGGCGGCGAGAGCCGCCTCGGCTGCCGCACCGGTCGCGAAGACGATGACGCGGGCGGTCTTACCCGTGCCGTGCGGCAGGATGACCGTGCCACGGACCATCTGGTCCGCCTTGCGGGGGTCGACGCCGAGCTTGAGCGCGACCTCGACGGTCGAGTCGAACTTCTTCGAACCGGTCTCGCGAGCGACGGCGACGGCCTCGCTGGTGCTGTAGAACTTGCCTGCCTCGATCTTCTCGGCAGCGGCGCGGTACGCCTTGGACTTCTGAGCCATGCGGAAATCTCCTGATTTCGAGAGTGTGGTTACGAGCCTGGCCGGCTCTCCCACGGATGTCTGGGGTGGTGGGGTGCCCGGGGGCGAGTGCTTACGCGTCCACCGTGATGCCCATGGAACGGGCGGTGCCGGCGATGATCTTCGCCGCGGCGTCGATGTCGTTGGCGTTCAGGTCGGCCTGCTTGGTGGTGGCGATCTCGCGGACCTGGTCCATGGTCAGCTTGCCGACCTTGTCGGTGTGCGGGGTGCCGGATCCCTTGGCGACGCCGGCCGCCTTCTTGATGAGCTCCGCCGCGGGCGGGGTCTTCAGGATGAACGTGAACGAACGGTCTTCGTACACGGTGATCTCGACCGGGACGACGTTGCCGCGCTGCGACTCGGTCGCGGCGTTGTACGCCTTGCAGAACTCCATGATGTTCACGCCGTGCTGACCCAGGGCCGGGCCGATGGGCGGGGCGGGGTTCGCGGCGCCGGCGTTGATCTGAAGCTTGATCAGACCCGTGACCTTCTTTTTCGGTGCCATTCTTCTTTTCCTTCTTGTGGGTGTCGAGCCGGCTGCGGTCGCAGTCCGCTCTCCCGGTGGCCCGCTGGCGGACTCCGGTGATCTGTCGGCGTGGGGTGGTCCGCCCGGAGGCGCACCACGTCACGGAGGTGTTAGAGCTTGGTGACCTGGTCGAAGCTCAGCTCGACCGGTGTCTCACGCTCGAAGAGCGAGACGAGCACCGTGAGCTTGCCGCTCTCGGGTTTGATCTCGTTGATCGTACCGGGAAGACCGGCGAACGACCCCTCTTTGATCGTGATCGTCTCGCCGATCTCGAAATCGACCTCGGCGGGGATGACGCGCTGGGCCTGCTTGCCGCCCTTGGCGCCGCCCTTGACGGGTGCCGGGGTCGTGTCGATCTGCACGAGGCTCTTCAGCATGTTGAAGGCCTCCTCGAAACGCAGCGGCGTCGGGTTGTGGGCGTTGCCCACGAAGCCGGTGACACCGGGGGTGTGGCGGACGACCGACCAGCTGTCTTCGTTGAGATCGATGCGCACCAGCACGTAGCCGGGGATCCGCACACGGGTGACCAGCTTGCGCTGCCCGTTCTTGATCTCGACGACGTCCTCCATGGGGACCTCGACCTGGTAGATGTAGTCCTCCATGGTCATGGAGACCATGCGGTTCTCGATGTTCTGCTTCACGCGGCGCTCGAAGCCGGCGTAGCTGTGGATGACGTACCACTTGCCGGGCTTGCCGCGCAGCTCGGAGCGGAACTCCTCATAGGGGTCGACCTCGACGGGCTCGGCCTCGTCGTCGGTGGCGACGTCGTCGCCGTCGAGCACCTCGTCGCCGAACGCGGCCTGCGCGTCGGCGTCCTGGACGGACTGCTCGGCCTCGGCGACGACCACGTCGTCGGACGAGGAGTCGATCTCGACGTCGGCGTCGGCGGTGACCACGGTGTCGGACTCGACCGCGGCGTCTTCGGCCTCGGTCTCGGCCTCATCGTCGGTCGCCTCGACGGCGGCCTCCGCCTCGGCGGCGTCGTCGATGTCGAGAGCGTCGTCGACGATGGCGTCGGCCTCGGGGTCGCGGGCCTCGGCCAGCGTGTCGAGCAGACCATCGAGGTCGTCGGTGCTGTCGGTGCCGGCCTCGCCGTCGTCGACGACCGTGATGGCCTCGCTCTCGGCGGGCTCGACGGAGTCCTCGTCGGCGGCCAGCGTGCCGCCCTCTTGGGCCTCTTCGACCTCGGAGGACTGCTCCGCAGCGGTGGCGAGATCGATGTCGTCGCGCTCGTTGTCAGGCAAAGGGTTCTACTTCCGTTCGTGGGGTTCGGATCGGCTGGCCGTCGGGCGGGGCCGGATCGCGTGTGGCGTCAGGAGCGACGCCGGACTCAGCTGCCGGTGGGGCCGTTGCCGAAGACGTAGCCGACGACGATGCCGAACACCGTGTCGAGACCGCTGACCAGCGCCATCATGATGACGACGAAGACGAGCACGACGCCCGTGTAGCTGAACAGCTCTTTGCGGGTCGGGGTGACGACCTTCTTGAGCTCGTTGATCACCTGCCGGATGAACAGGGCGATCCGGGCGAAGGGACCGCGACGTGCCGCGGTGTCTTTCTTCGCCTTGTCGACGACGTCCTCGCTGGGAACGTCAACGTCTTTTCTCGCCACTGTGGGTACCTTCCGAGCTCGGCCCGCAGGCCTGTGTCCGTGATTCGGACCGTCGCGCTGAAACCTGCTGGATCAGTCGCGACGGCCCGACCGGGCTGCAGGGCGGACAGGACTCGAACCTGCAACCTGCGGTTTTGGAGACCGCTGCTCTACCAATTGAGCCACCGCCCTTCGGTGTCGATGCCAAGCCCCCACCACCTGAACAACGGCGATGAGCGACGCCGTGAGGCGCGCAAAAGCTTGGCGATCATCGACCGCCTCGACAAGTGTAGGCGACCGCCCGGGCCGGTGTAAAGCCGAGGCCGCGGGCTAGGCTGGCGGGCGTGACCACGCCAGCGCGCCGCCTCTCGTCCCGCATCGCCTCCATCGCCGAGTCCGCGACCCTGAAGGTCGACGCCAAGGCGAAGTCCCTCGTCGCCGCAGGGCGTCCGATCATCAGCTACGGCCCGGGCGAGCCCGACTTCGCCACCCCCGACCACATCGTCGAGGCGGCGGCGGCGGCGGTTCGCGACCCCCGCAACCACCGGTACTCGGCGGCCGCCGGTCTGCCCGAGCTGCGCGAGGCCATCGTCGCCAAGACGCTCCGCGACAGCGGCACGACGGTCACGACCTCGCAGGTGATCGTCACCAACGGCGGCAAGCAGGCCGTCTACCAGGCGTTCCAGGCGCTTCTCGACGACGGCGACGAGGTCCTGCTGCCGGCCCCGTACTGGACGACCTACCCCGAGGCCATCGCCCTCGCCGGCGGGGTGCCGGTCGAGGTCTTCGCGGGGGCCGACCAGGGTTACAAGGTGACCGTCGACCAACTCGAGGCCGCCCGCACCGAGCAGACCAAGGTGCTGCTGTTCTGCTCGCCGTCGAACCCCACGGGGGCCGTCTACTCCCCCGCCGAGGTCGAGGCCATCGGCCGCTGGGCCCTCGAGCACGGCGTCTGGGTCGTCACCGACGAGATCTACCAGAACCTCACCTACGACGGGGTCGTCGCGACCTCGATCACGCAGGCCGTCCCCGAGCTGGCCGACCAGACGATCCTCGTCAACGGCGTCGCGAAGACCTACGCCATGACCGGCTGGCGGGTCGGCTGGATGATCGGCCCGACCGACGTGATCGCCGGTGCCGCGAATCTGCAGTCGCACCTGACCTCGAACGTGTCGAACGTGTCTCAGCGCGCCGCGATCGCCGCACTGACCGGCTCGCAGAGCGCGGTCGAGGCGATGCGCGCCTCCTTCGACGCCCGTCGCGCGACGATCGTGCGCGAGCTGAACGCCATCGAGGGCGTCGTCACCCCGACCCCCGAGGGCGCCTTCTACGTCTACCCCGACGTCACCGGTCTGCTCGGCCGCGAGCGGAACGGCGTCACGCCCACCACCTCGCTCGAGCTCGCGGACCTCATCCTCGAGCAGGCCGACGTCGCCGTGGTGCCCGGCGAGGCGTTCGGGCCGAGCGGCTACCTGCGGCTGTCGTACGCGCTCGGCGACGACGAGCTGCTCGAGGGCGTCCGACGCCTGCAGCGCCTCTTCGCTTAGCACGGCGCCGGCCGACGAGGGGTCGTCCGACCGGACGACCCCTCGTCGTCCGATCCACCCTGGTGCGCCGGTCGCCGACGGCGCACTCTGGTGACATGACCCCAGAACCCGTCGTGCGTGTGCGCGACCTCACGAAGAGCTACGGCGCGACCAGGGCCCTGCAGGGCGTCTCGTTCGACGTCGAACCGGGCGAGACCCTCGGGCTGCTCGGCCCGAACGGCGCCGGCAAGTCGACCACCATCGAGATCCTCGAGGGCTACCGGGACCGCACCGGCGGCGACGTCTCGGTGCTCGGCGTCGATCCGCGCCACGGGGGGCTCGACTGGAAGGCCCGGCTCGGCATCGTGCTCCAGAGCTCGGGCGACCAGGGCACCGCGACCGTCCGCGAGCAGATCGCGCACTTCGCGGGCTTCTACCCCCGGCCCCGCGACGTCGACGAGGTGCTCGTCGCAGTCGGGTTGGAGCACAAGGCCGACGCCCGCATCCGCTCGCTGTCGGGCGGGCAGCGTCGACGCGTCGACGTCGCCCTCGGGGTCGTCGGCCGACCCGAGCTGCTGTTCCTCGACGAGCCGACCACCGGTTTCGACCCCGAGGCCCGGCGTCAGTTCTGGCAGCTCATCCGCTCGCTGTCCTCCGACGGCACGAGCATCGTCCTGACGACCCACTACCTCGACGAGGCGGCCCAGCTGAGCGACCGGGTCGCCGTGGTGACCGGCGGCCGGCTGGTCGCCCTCGGGCGACCGGACGAGCTCGGCGACGAGGAGGCGCGCACGCCCCGGGTGAGCTGGCTCGACGCCGACGGACGGCACGAGGTCCGCACCACCGAGCCGGGCGCTCTGGTCGCCCGCCTGCACGCCGACGGCGGCGAGCCCCGGTCGCTCGAGGTGATCCGGCCGTCGTTGGAGGACGTCTATCTCGACCTGGTGGCGCGAGCGGAGCAGGAGGCCGGGGGCGTCGAGGAGGCGCGGGGCGCGACCGACGGACACCGCGCCTCCTCGGCGGGGGTGACGTCGTGAGGACCCTCGCGCTCGGCGCCAGCCGCACGCGCTACGAGGTGCGCGCCTACTTCCGAGCCGGCGACACCGTGTTCTTCACGTTCCTGTTCCCGATCGTGATGCTGGCGATCTTCTCGACCGCCTTCAGCGCGTCGGGGTCGTTCGGCACCCGGGCCGACGGCAGCGAGGTCGGCGCCGCGGCGTTCTACCTGCCCGGCATGATCGCGGCGGGCATCCTGCTGTCGGGCGTGCAGAATCTCGCGGTCGACATCGCCCTCGAACGCGGCGACGGCACCCTCAAGCGCCTGGCGGGCACGCCTCTGCCGGTCGCCTCGTACTTCGTCGGCAAGCTGGGCCAGGTGCTCGTCACGAGCCTGCTGCAGGTCGCCCTGCTCGTGCTCGTCGCCCGCCTGCTGTTCGGCGTACCGCTGCCCGCCGACGCCTCGTCGTGGGCGACCTTCGCCTGGGTGTACCTGCTGGGCATCGCCACGTCGGCGCTCGTCGGCATCGCTCTGTCGCGGGTGCCCCGCAGCGGCAAGAGCGCCACGGCGGTGATCGTGCCGATCACCCTCGTGCTGCAGTTCATCTCGGGCGTGTACCTGCCCTTCACCCAGCTGCCCGAGTGGCTGCAGAGCGTGGCGTCGGTGTTCCCGCTGAAATGGCTGGCCCAGGGCATGCGCAGCGTGTTCCTGCCCGACACGTTCGCGGCGGCCGAGGCCGGCGGCTCGTGGGACCTCCCGGGGGTCGCGCTCTGGCTGGCCGTCTGGCTCGTGGCCGGCGCCGCGGCCTCGGTGCTGACCTTCCGCTGGATCAGGAAGGACACGTGACGGGTGCCGGGGTGACCGGGCCGGTGTGGCGGGCGCTAGCGTGACGGGCATGGACAGAGGCCGCAGCGACGCCGAGCAGGCCGCCCCGGCGGGCACCGCGATCTCGATGCGGTGGTGGGACGCGGGCCTGGGTCTCACCGTGGTCGTCCTGGCCGTGCTCGGCTCGTCGTCGGACCGGCCGACGGGGGCGTCCCTCGCGATCGTGGCGGGGCTCGTGGTCGTCTGGGTCGCCGTCGTCCGCCCGGTGATCCGCCGCGACGACGGGCTGCTGTCGCGATCGGCGGTCGTCGCGGCCTCGGCCGTCGTCGCGGTCGGCGGAGCGGCCGTCGCCACCACGCCCGGGTTCGCCGCCGTGCAGGCGTTCCTCATGCCGACCCTGTGGACCCTCATGCCGACGATCCGTTCGGCGATCACGGCGAACGTCGCACTCTGCCTGGCGATCTCGACCGGCTTCGTGATCAGTCTCGGCTGGTCGCCCGAGACGCTGGCGACCGTGGTGACCAGCGAGGCCCTCTCGCTCGTCTTCAGCATCGCGCTCGGCCTCTGGATCACCACCATCGCCCGGGTCGGGATCGAGCGCGGCCGCCTGCTCGACGAGCTGCGCGAGGCCCAGGCCGAGCTGGCGGCGCGCAACCGCGACATCGGCGGCAGCACGGAGCGCGAGCGGCTCGCCCGCGAGATCCACGACACCATCGCGCAGAGTCTCACCGGCGTCGTCATGCTGACCCAGCGCACGCGTCGCACGCTCGCCGAGGGCGATGTCGACGGGGCGCTCGACCGGCTGACCACGATCGAGTCGGCGGCGCGGGAGGCGCTCACCGAGGCGCGCACGCTCGTCGCGGCCACCGCCTCCTCGGGGCTGACCGGTCACGACGTCGCCGCGGCCGTCGAACGCGTCGCCGAGAGGTTCCGACGCGAGAGCGGCGTCGACGTCTCGGTGCGGGTCGAGGCGGTCGACCTGCCGCGCGACCTGCAGGTCGTGCTGATCAGGGTCGTGCAGGAGGCGCTGGCCAACATCCGCAAGCACAGTGCGTCGCCCACGGCTCGGGTCGTGCTCTCCGCCCGGCGCGGCACGGCGGAGCTGAGCGTCGCCGACGACGGGCGCGGCTTCGACCCCGAGTCGCCCTCCACCGGCTTCGGGCTGCCCGGTCTGCGCGAGCGCATCGCACTCGCCGGCGGATCGTTCTCGATCGCCAGCAGCCCCTCGGGCACGACCATCACGTGCGGGCTGCCGCTCGAGGCGGGCGCGGCCGCCCCGACGTCGCCCCCGGCGGTCGACGCTCGGCCCGCCTTCGCCGGGGAGGTCCCGTCGTGACGGTGTTCCGGACGCTGGTCGCCGACGACCATCCGATCGTCCGCCAGGGCGTCGCGGCCCTCCTGGGGGCGACCGACGACTTCGACGTCGTCGGACAGGCGAGCGACGGGCTCGAGGCCGTGGCCCTCGCCGCCGCTCTGCAGCCCGATCTGGTCGTCATGGACCTCCGCATGCCGGGCCTCGACGGCGTCGCCGCGACGGAGGCCGTGCTGGCGGCGAGACCGACCACGCGCGTGGTCGTGCTGACCACCTACGAGACCGACGACCACCTTCTCTCGGCGATCGAGGCGGGTGCGAGCGGCTATCTGCTGAAGGCGTCTCCGGAGGACGAGCTGCTCGCCGGGCTGCGTGCCGTCGTCGCGGGTCAGGTCGCCCTGGCGCCGGCGCTGGCCGCGCGTCTCGTGGGTTCGGCCCGCCGAGGGCCCGCCCCGGGCGCCGGAGACGACAACCCGCTCAGCCCCCGCGAGACCGAGGTGCTGACCCTGGTCTCGGCGGGCTGCTCGAACCCTGAGATCGCCCGACGGCTGTTCATCGGCGAGCCCACCGTCAAGACGCACCTGGTGCACGTCTTCGGCAAGCTCGGCGTCGGCGATCGCACCCGCGCCGTGACCCTGGCGATCGAGCGGGGCTACCTGCCGAGCGACCGGCGGGGCTAGATCGCGAGGCCGAGGAGCACGGGCTCGGGGTGCAGCACGACTCCGAACTCGGCCGTCACCCGCTGCTGGACGAACCGTGCGAGCTCGACGACCTCGTCGCCCGTCGCCGCGCCCCGGTTCGTGATCGCCAGCGTGTGCTTCGACGAGATGGCGGCTCCGGAGCCCGGGAGGCGGAAGCCGCGACCGATGCCGGCGTTCTCGATCAGCCAGGCGGCGCTGAGCTTGACCGCCCCCGTGCGTGCCGGCGGCGGCGCGGCCGGCTCTTCACCCAGGGGCACGACGCGGGGCTCGGCCTCGGGTTCGAGTCGCCATCGCGGAGCGTCGGCAGGCAGCTCGGCCGCGACGGCCCGCGAGACGATCGGGTTCGTGAAGAAGGAGCCGCTCGAGGCGGTGTCGCGATCGGTCGCGTCGAGCACCATGCCCTTGGCGGCACGCAGCGCCAGGACGCTGGCCCGTACGTCGGCGACGGACACCCGGGCGCCGAGCTCGACCCCGAGGGCCTTGGCGAGCTGCGGGTAGGCGACCTGCTCGCTGACGCCGCCCTCGTCGACGAGGGCGAACTCGACGGCGGTGACGACACCGCGTCGCCCCTTCTTGAAGACGCTCGTGCGGTAGCCGAGCTCGAGATTGGCGGCCGGGATGCGCACGAACTCGCCGGATCCGTCGTCGAGGAAGTCGACGGCGACCAGGGTCGATGCGACCTCCTGGCCGTAGGCGCCGATGTTCTGGATCGGCGACGCCCCGGTCGAGCCGGGGATGCCGCTCAGGGCCTCGAGACCCGACAGCCCCTGGTCGACGGTGGCGGCGACGAGATCGTCCCACGGTTCGCCGGCGGCCACGCGGAGGTGCACGAGGCCGTCGTCGGAGGCCACCCGGTCGACGCCCCGTGTCGCGACACGGACGACCGTGCCGTCGAACGGCTGATCGGAGGCGACGGTGTTCGACCCGCCGCCGAGCACGAACCACGGCTCGCCGTCGGCCGACGCGTCTCGCACGGCGGCGAGGAGCTCGTCGGTGGTGGTGGCCTCGACCAGGCGAGCGGGGGTGCCGCCCACCTGCATCGTGGTGAGCTCGGCGAGGGTCGTCACGCCAGCGTCACCACGACCTGGGCCTTGCCCAGGACGGTCTTGTCGGCGTAGGTCACGGTGAGGTCGACGCGCGCGGTGCCCGCCGCCTCGTCGAGGCGGGCGATGGTCGCGGTGACGGCGATCTCGGCGCCGACGACCGGGTCGACGACGACGGGTCGCGTGAAGCGCACCTGGTACCCGCTGACCCAGCCGAGCACCCCGGCGTCGTCGCCCGAGCCCTCGAGCCACTCGACGACGGGTTGGACGGCGGTGCCCATGGTGAGCATGCCGTGGGCGAGCACGCCCGGCAGCCCGACCGACGCGGCGACGTCGTCGCGGTAGTGGATCGGGTTGAAGTCACCCGACGCCCCGGCGTACCGCACCAGGGTGTCGCGGGTGACGAGGTACCTCTTGTCGGCGACTACCTGGCCGACCGCGAGCCCGCTCACGAGTCGGACCCGTCGTCTTCGGGGCGGACGACGAGCGTCGACACGGCGGTGACGACGTGAGCGCCGTCGGCGTCGATCATGTCGGACGACGCGGTGACCATCGAGTTGCCACCCAGCGTCTTCACGCCGGTGACCGTGAGGGTCGCCGTCAGCTCGTCGCCGGCGACGATCGGCCGGGAGAGCGAGAAGCTCTGCTCGCCGTGCACCACCCGCGAGAAGTCGATGCCCGCGTCGGGCTCGGCGAGCAGCTGGGCCAGCGTGGCCTCCTGCACGACGACGGCGAAGGTGGGCGGTGCCACGACGTCGGCGTGACCGGCGGCGCGGGCGGCCTCGACGTCGAGCGACAGCGGACTCGTCGAGCCGGTGGCCCGGGCGAATTCGCGCACTTTCTCTCGGCCCACCAGGTACGGCGGCGCCGGCGGGAAGACCCGCCCTGACAACTCGGGATTCACAGACACGCCGACGAGTCTAGCGAGCGGGGTACGCGAGCGGGCCGGTGTCGGTGGCACGGCGTACGGTCGCGTCATGAGCGACTCCAACATCGATCCCGACATCACCCCCGTCGATCCCGCTGCGCCCGAGGGCGACGAGACCACGGCCGACAGCACCACGACGACCCCCGGCGGCGAGACCCTCGGCGGTCAGGCCCCGAGCGGCGGCGCCCCCGCCGGCGAGACCCTGGGCGGCGAGCGCCCCGACGCCTCGAACACCGCCTCGAAAGACCCCGAGCAGTGGGTCACGGGCGACGAGCCGATCACCGGCCCGCAGAAGAGCTACCTCGACACCCTCGCCCGCGAGGCCGGAGAAGAGCTGCCCGCCGACATGACGAAGGCCGAGGCGAGCGAGCACATCGACCGTCTGCAGCAGAAGACGGGGCGCGGCGCCTGAGTCGGCGCGGTCCGGGTCTGTTCACGGCGACCGGGTCGACGTATGCTCGACCCACGTCTGGGATGGTAACTCGGCGCAGGTGTCCTCTCTCGGTCTGGAGCTGGTTCTGATCCGCTCGCTCCCGCGGCCGGTGGGCACCGGATCACGTGCCCGGGCCTTCCACGGTCCGGGCACGCTTTTCCGTCTCGTCCGCTCACTGCCCACAGCGACGGGAGCCGGCAGGTGACGCTCCTCGGCGCCGTCTGGCGCTCGTCGCACCCCGGGCCGACCCTGATGGTCACCGTGCTGACCGTCGTGCTCGGCATCGCCGTCGGTCTCCCGCCCATCAGACTCGCCGTCGTCGCCCTCGCGGTGCTGGCCGGCCAGCTGACGATCGGGCTGTCGAACGACCTCCTCGACGCCGAGCGCGATCGTGCCGTCGGGCGGCTCGACAAGCCGATCGCCCGGGGGCTGGTCTCCACTCGATCGGTCACGACCGTCGCCGTGGCGTGCGCCGTCGTCGGATTCGTGCTGCCCTTCACCCTCGGCGTCGGCACGGGCGTGACCCACGCCGTCCTGGTCGCCTCCGGCCTCGCCTACAACGCCGGGCTCAAGTCAACCGTGGCATCGGTCGTCCCCTTCGTCGTCAGCTTCGGCGTGCTGCCCGCGGTCGTCACGCTCGCCGCGGCGCCGCCGACGCCGCCCGCCGTCTGGGCCCTCGGCGTCGGTGCCGTGTTCGGCGTCGCCATCCACTTCACGAACGTCCTGCCCGATCTCGGCGACGACGCCCGTACCGGCGTCGTGGGGCTGCCGCACCGACTGGGTCGGCTCCGCGCGGGGCTCGTGGCGTTCGGCGCGCTCGGCACGGCGGCGGGTCTCGCGCTCGTCGGTCAGCTCACGACCGGCGGCACGGCCGAGCGGCAGTCCGGGATCTTCGCGGTGGCCGGGGCCGCGGTCGTCGTCGCCCTGGCCGTCGTCGGTGCGATCGCGGTCGTGCGAGGGCGCTCGTCGCGACTGCTGTTCCGACTGATCATGCTCGCGGCGCTCGTGCTCGTCGCCCAGCTCGCCACGAGCGGCGCGGCTCTCACCGCCGGCTGACACAGGCGCCACGGTGTCGCGGCCGGCCCGACGTCGACGGATCCCGGGTCAGGCGAACCGCATCGAGTAGGTGGCGGCCAGCAGCCTCGCGGTCGGCAGAGCGAGGGCGACACGGAGCCCGTTCTGACGGACCGCCGAGGCGACCGGTCCGCACGGGCGGCCGAGCACGGTGTTCAGCTGCGCCTGACGGGCTGCACGCCGGGCCGACCGACCCCGCGCCTCCTCGTATCGGGCGAACGCCTGAGGGTCGAGGCGACGCCCACCGGCCCGACGGAGGGCCTGTCGGACCACCGGGACGACCGCCTGCGCGTCGAGCCAGCCGAGGTTCATCCCCTGACCGCCGATAGGGCTGATCTGATGGGCCGCGTCGCCGAGCAGGACGACGCGCCCGGCCACGGTCGAGGTCGCCAGCCGGGTCCGCACCGAGAACGCGCTGGTCATCGTGCTGGTCGCCGCGTCGAGCGGGAGACCGGTCCGCTCCGTCACGAGTCGCACGACGGTCTCGGCCGTCACGTTCTCGGCCGGAGCGTCCGTGGCGACGACGAACCGGCGTACGCCTCCCGGCAGCGGGAACGACTCGACGACCCCGGCGCGCTCGACCGAGACGACGGCTCGGTCGCCGTCGCCCGTGTCGTCTCGGACGTCCGCCATCGCGTAGTGGTCGCCGCGCTCGACGACGGGGGCGGAGATGCCCAGGAGGCGCCGGACGGTGCTGCGGGCGCCGTCGGCCGCCAGCACGAATCGAGCCGCGATCTCGACCGGACCGTCGGGGCCGACCCCGTGCAGCACGACGTGCTCGGAGCTCTGCTCGAGCGATCGCAGCTCGACGCCGCGCCGGAGCGACCCCGGCGCCGCCGATTCGAGCCGGGCCCTCAGCAGCCGCTCGGTCTCGGACTGCGGTCTCGCCGCGACGAACGGGTACCGGCTGTCGGCCTTCCCGAAACCCAGCCGGCCGAGGGTGCGGCCCGAACCCCGCGCCTCGGCATCGGTGATGCGGACCGCGCCGGCGACGATCTCGTCCGCCAGATCGACGGCCTCGAACGCCCGGAGCGACGGCGGATGGATGCCGATCGCCCGAGACAGCTCAGGAGGCGCGGTGCGGCGCTCCCAGACCGCCACGTCGACCCCCTGCCGTGCCAGCAGCAGCGCGGCGAAGACCCCCACCGAGCCGCCGCCCACCACGACGACGTCGTGCATCCGCATCATGCGCGGCCTCCTCCCGGGAGGCGACCCGCCTGCGGGGCCCCGGCCGCCGTCGACTCCGACACCGCGCCTCCTCGGCCCAGGGCGGGCGTCTCGTGCAGGAGCCACAGGCGGAACGGCTCGCGCCCGACGACCCGCCACCCGGGAGGGGCCACGGCGCGCAGCTCGTCGACCCGGAAGCTCCGCCGGATCGATCGCAGGCCGTCGACCCGGACGAACGACCGGCGGTCGAGCACCAGGCTGCCGAGCCAGTAGCCCAGGTACGCGAGGCGGGCCCGCCGGATGTCGCTGTGCACCACGAGCCGGTCGGCCAGGCGCTCGCTGTCGGCGAGCACGGACTCGCGAGCCTCGTCGTCGAGGTGATGCAGCACGTGATTGGAGATCACCACGTCGAACGTCTCGCCCGCAGCCACGAGCTCGCCGCTCGACACGCAGCGGTACTCGACGCCGGGCTCGGGTCGACGGGACGCCCATGCGTGGGCCCGCTCGTCGGGGTCGACCGCCACGACCTGCAGCCGCAGACCGTCGCGTCGGGCGCGTCGGACCAGCCACCGTGCGACGTCTCCGCCGCCCGAGCCGACATCGAGCACCCGCAGCGTCCGCTCCGCCGACAGCAGGGGACGCAGCAGCTCGCGGTAGACCCGCCCCCACCCCGCGACGACGCCGTTGACGAGCGGGAACGCCGCGTACGTGCGCTCGAGGCGGTCGAGGTCGCACGCGGGGTCGTCCATCAGCTCGACGAGCCCGACGTCCCGGCGGCTCAGGTCGACGCGCCGGTCGCCCCGGACCGCCTCCGCCGCTCGGCTCACGACGCGACCCGGCTGCGGAACGAACCCGTCTCGACCGTCAGCCCGGGTCCGAACGCCATCGCGACGATCCTCTGGGGCCGAGGAGGCGCGGTGGACGACCACGCGCCTCCTCCGCTCTCGAGGGCTTCGCGCAGCACGAAGAGCACCGTCGCGCTCGACATGTTGCCCGAGTCGCGCAGCACCCGGCGCGACGCCGCGATCTGGGCGTCGTCGAGGCCGAGTCGGCTCTGCACCCGGTCGACGATGCTGCGGCCGCCGGGATGCACGGCCCAGAGATCGACGTCGGCGGCGCTCAGGCCGTCGACCCAGAGTGCGGCGAGGGCCTCGTCGACGTGCTCCTCGACGATGTGCGGGACGTAGCTGCTCAGCACCATGTCGAAGCCGCTGTCGCCGATGCTCCAGGCCATGTCGCCCTCGCCGACCGGCGTCAGCACCGTCTCGAGGGCCTCGACGTCGAGCACCCGGCTGCCGGCCGGTGCGGGTCGGGCCGTCACGATCACGGCGGCGGCTCCGTCGGCGAAGACGGACGACGCGACGATCGCGTCGGGGTCGGACGAGCTGCGGAGGTGCAGCGTGCACAGCTCGGCGCAGACGACCAGCACGACGGCGTCGGGGTCGGCCAGGCAGGTGTCACGGGCCGAGCGGATCGCGGGGAACGCCCCGTAGCAGCCCATGAAGCCGATGTGCAGCCGCCGGGTCGACGGCGCGAGCCCGAGCGCCCGGACGAGCAGGTAGTCGGGCCCCGGGGCGAAGAACCCGGTGCACGAGACCGTGACGACGTGCGTGACGTCGGCGGCGGTGATCCCGTCGGCGCGATCGAGCGCATCGCGCGCGGCCGCCTCGAAGAGGGCCGGGCTGCGCTCGACGTAGACGTCGTTGCGGGCCCCGGTGCCGGGGTCGAGGATCAGGCCGGTCTCGGGGTCGAGGAAGACGGGCGGGGTCGCGGTGCCTTCGACGTCGATCGCGTCGGTCGCGGTCGCGGCCGCGTCGGGAACGGTCGCGGTCACGTCGGGCGGGGTCGCGGTCGCGTCGGGCGCGGTCGCGGTCGCGTCGGGCACGGCCACGCCGAGCTCGTCGATGACCGTGTGCCGCGTGTCGATGGCGGCGGCGTCGAAGACGGACCCCACCAGCCGGGTCGCCAGCCGGCTCAACCCGGGTTGCGAGCGGAAGACGTCGCGGATGTGGTCTTGACGGATGACGGTGTCGGGAACGGCGGTGCCGATGCTGCGGATGCTGACGGGGTCGGCGAGAGCGGACATACGTCATGCTATGCCGCCGCCGCTGGCACACGACCGGTGAAGGCCGGGCGGGTCGACACCGCATGACGGGAGAAGGCCCTCCGAAGAGGGCCTTGCGGTAGCGAGGGCGGGACTCGAACCCGCGACACCACGATTATGAGCCGTGTGCTCTAACCAACTGAGCTACCCCGCCGCAGGCTGTGAACCCCGTCGGATCGCTCAGCGACGGGATGGTGACAGCCGGAGCCCCGAGTCAGGTTTGAACTGACGACCCCTTCCTTACCATGGAAGTGCTCTACCACTGAGCTATCGGGGCGTGACCACCAGGTCGCGAACTGCTCGCGGCCGATTGGCACCAGGCAATGTTAGCAGAGCCGGAGGGGTGCTGATGCCACCTCGCACGAGTGCGACTGCGGGTGCGGCGACGGGTGCGGCGTCGGAGCAGACTCGGAGGGTGCACAGCATCGAACTGCTCCTCGACGAGACGACCAACCGCGCCGTCCGCGACTCGTGGCAGGTGCTGGCCGACGCCGGTCTGCCCTCGCTCGCGCACCACTCGGGGGCGACCAACGCACCGCACGTCTCCGTCTCGGTGGCGGCCGGGTTCGACGACCGGGCCGACCCGCGCCTCCGGCGCATCGCCTCGGCGCTGCCCCTGCCGGTCGCGTTCGCCGGCCTGATCGTCTTCGGCCGACCCCCGCGGGGGCTGGTGCTCGCCCGGGCCCTCGTGCCGACCGCCGAGCTGCTCGATCTGCACCGCGACGTGCACGAGAGCGTAGGAGGCGCGGCGCCGGTCGACCACGCCACCCCCGGTCGCTGGATGCCTCACCTCACGCTCGCCTCGCGGCTGTCCCCCGACCAGCTCGCGCGGGCCATCGAGGTCCTCTCCGAGGCGGAGGAGGCGGAGGAGGCGACGGACGCCGGGCGGGTCTTCACCAGCCGTCTCGTGTCGATGCGGCGATGGGACTCGGACGCGAAGGTCGTCGTCGGGCTCTGACCCGGGAACCGCTCTCAGGTCGAGGGGATCGGCGTCGACGCGGCCTCGAGCGTCTCGAGGTCGTGGTCGGAGAACTCCACGTGGGCCGCGTCGAGCAGACCCTCGAGCTGGATCGTCGTCCGGGCGCTCGCCAGGGCTCCGATGACGTTCTGCCGCGAGGCGAGCCACGCGATGGCGACGGCGCCGGGCACGACCCGCTGCCGCTCGGCGATGTCGGCCAGCACCTCCACGATGGCGAGGTTCTGGGGGGTCACGTAGCTGAGCGCGCGGTTGCCCCTCGGCGAGTCGCCTCGACCGGCGTCGCCGCGGTACTTGCCGGTGAGGAACCCGCTGGCCAACGAGGAGTGCGGGAGGACGGCGAGACCGAAGTGGTCGACGAGCGGCTGGACGTCGCTCTCGTAGTCCGCCCGGCGGACGAGGTTGTACGCGGCCTGGACCGCCGCGAACGGATGCAGGCCGTCCCGATCGGCGATCGCGAGCGCCTGGCGGAGACGCGCGCCGGTGTAGTTCGACGCGGCGGGGTGGCGGATCTTGCCCTCGTCGACGAGCTCGCTGAGGGCGCCGACGGTCTCGTCGAGAGGAGTCTCGTCGTCGTCGAAATGGGTGAAGTAGTAGTCGATGTAGTCGGTGCGCAGACGACGGAGCGAGGCGTCGACGGCCATCCGGATGCTCGTGCGCGTCAGACCCGGAGCCTCGGGATGCTGGCCGCACTTGGTGCTCAGCACGACCCGCTCGCGGTTGCCGGGTCGGGCGATCCACCGCCCGATGATCGTCTCGGACTCGCCGCCGACGTTGCCGGGCAGCCAGGCGGAGTAGACGTCGGCCGTGTCGATGATGCGTCCGCCGTCTCCGACGAACACGTCGAGCACCTCGAACGCGGTGGGTGCGCCCACCGTCCAGCCGAAGACGTTCGTACCGAGGGCGAGCGGGAAGGGCGTCTCGTCGGGCTGCGAGGCCGCGGGCGACGGCTCGACGGTCGGAGGGACACTCTGAGGGGTCACGGTCGGCGCCAATCGTGGTCGGGTGGTGATTGCACGCTAGCGGATGGCGGGTCGAGGCCCTGCCGTATCGTGGCCTCATGTCCTCAGCAGAGCCCACGGGCGACACACTCGACGCCCCCGCAGACTCCGAGACCGACACGCCGACCGCACTCGACGAGGCCCCCGCCGCCTCGTCCGAGAAGGGCGGCGAATGGTGGCGCTCCGCCGTCATCTACCAGGTCTACCCCCGATCGTTCGCCGACTCCGACGGCGACGGCGTCGGCGATCTGCCCGGCATCACCTCGCGACTCGGCGACGTCGCCGACCTCGGGGTCGACGCCGTCTGGCTGTCGCCGTTCTACCGGTCGCCCCAGCGCGACGCCGGTTACGACGTGGCCGACTACCGCGACGTCGACCCCCTGTTCGGCACGCTCGCCGACTTCGACGCCCTGCGCGCACGCGCCACCGACCTCGGCCTCCGGGTGATCGTCGACGTCGTGCCCAACCACACCTCATCCGAGCACGCCTGGTTCCAGGCGGCGCTGGCGGCCGAGCCGGGCTCGGTCGAGCGAGGGCACTACCTGTTCCGCGACGGCCGCGGCGTCGACGGCGAGCTCCCCCCGAACAACTGGGAGTCGATCTTCGGCGGGCCGGCCTGGACGCGGATCACCGAGGCCGACGGCACGGCCGGTCAGTGGTACCTCCACCTCTTCGACTCGTCGCAACCCGACCTCGACTGGACCGACCCCTGGGTGCGCGAGCAGTTCGTCGACGTGCTGCGCTTCTGGCTCGACCGCGGCGTCGACGGATTCCGGGTCGATGTCGCCCACGGCATGATCAAGGCCGAGGGCCTGCCCGACTACACGCCCCCCGCCGACTCGGGCAGCATGGGCGGCGGTCAGGGCGAGTCCGCTCCCCCGCCCTACTGGGGTCAGGACGGCGTGCACGAGATCTACCGCTCGTGGCGGAAGGTGCTCGACGAGTACGAGGGCGATCGCGTGCTCGTGGCCGAGGCCTGGGTCGAGCCTCTCTCGCGACTGGCCGAGTGGGTCCGCCCCGACGAGATGCACCAGGCCTTCAACTTCTCGTATCTCGAGACCGGCTGGTCGGCGAGCGAGATCCGGCGCGTCGTCGACTCCTCGATCGAGGTGTTCTCGAGCGTGGGGGCCCCGAGCACCTGGGTGCTGAGCAACCACGACGTCGTCCGGCACGCGAGTCGCCTCGCCCTCACCGCCGAGAACCCCCAGGGCCACGGCATCGGCCCGCGCAGCGCCGGGCTCCCGATCCCCGAGCTCGGTCTCGCCAGGGCGCGGGCCGCGACGGCCGTCATGCTGGCCCTGCCGGGCAGCGCGTACCTCTACCAGGGTGAGGAGCTGGGCCTCCCCGAAGCCATCGACCTCCCCGACGAGAGCCGACAGGATCCGACCTGGTTCCGCACGGGCGGAGAACGATACGGGCGAGACGGATGCCGAGTGCCGCTGCCCTGGGAGTCCGCGGCGCCGGCCTTCGGTTTCAACTCGACCGGCGCCTCCTGGTTGCCCCAGCCGAGCGACTGGTCGACCTACGCCCGAGACGAGCAGACCGGCGTGACGGGCTCGACCCTCGAGCTGTACCGCCTGGCGCTCCGGCTGCGCTCGGAGATCGGCCTCGGCACGTCGGACATCGTCTGGCTGGACGACTACTCCGACGAGGTCGTGGCGTTCCGCAGCGCGGGCGTGACGGTTCTCGCCAACCTGGGCGAGGTGGCCGTCGAGCTGCCCCTCGGCGACGTGCTGCTGTCGACGATGAGCCTCGACGGACCGGCCCTGCCGCCGAACGCCGCGGTGTGGCTGCGCGAGACCGACGTGTGATCCTGACGCGCTGAACGACGAGACCCCCGGGCGGACTGCCCGGGGGTCTTCTCGTGGTGCCGTTCCTTGCCTTGCCGCGCCGCTCGACCGGCCTGCTTCGGCTCGTGCCGACCTACCGGCCTGCGTGGGCTCGTGCCGGTCGGATCAGTTCGTGTTGGCGGTCAGCCAGGGGTACGGGTCGACGGGGACGCCGTTGAGGTGGATCTCGAAGTGCAGGTGCGCGCCGGTGCTGTTGCCGGTGCTGCCGACGGCGCCGATGATCTGGCCGACGGTGACCGTGTCGCCGACCGAGACCTCGACCGAGCCGGACTGCATGTGCGAGTACGTCGACGTGACCTTCTGGCCGTCGACGACGTGCTCGATCTCGACGTGGTTGCCGAAGGCGCCCGACGGACCGGTGACGGCGCTGACGGTGCCGTCGGCGATCGCCTGGATCGGCGAGCCCGCACCCGGGATGAAGTCGAGACCCTGGTGGAAGGTGGAGCAGAAGCTGCAGTTGCTGACCTGACGCGCGCCGAAGCCGCTGCTGATCGGCACACCGGTCTGGAAGGGCCACTGGACGGTGCCGGCGACATCGTTCGTGAACGTGCTCGAGCTGGTCGAGGCGTACTCGTTGACCACGATCGTGCTGACCGAGTAGCCGTCGCGCGAGACGCTGGCCTCGGGGGCGGCGCCGGCGGCGACGAAGCTCTGAGCACCTGCGGCCTTCTTGGCCGCGGTCAGCTCAGGGGTGTCGACGAAGAAGGCGTTGGCCGGCACCGAGGTCGCCACGAGCATCGCGCTCGCGAACAGCATGGCGCCGACGACGGTCACGCGCTGCGAGGTGCGCGAGAACGACGAGCCGCGGGAGGCGGTGGTCGCGGATGCTGCCGAGGTGCGGGCCGAGGAGGCGCGGCTCGAGGACGCGCTGCGTGCTGCGGTGCTGCGGGCGGCGCCGCTGCGACCTGTTGCGCTGCCGGAGCTGCGGGCGGGGCCGGTGCGACGCCCGGTGGCTGCCGCGCCAACGGCGGGACTCGCTGCGGTGGACGAGACGGTGCGAGGCGAGCGCTTGCGAGCCGAGGCGGCGGCTGCGGCCTCGGCAGCGCGACGGGCCCGACGCGAGTCGGGGGCCGGGACGGTGGCGGCGTCGTTCGTGACGATGGACGCCGACTCGCCCTCGAGGACGACGGGTGCGACGTCAGGCGCTGCGACGACGGGCGACGAGATGCCGGTTGCGGCGGCGGTGCCCCGTTCGACGCCGACGGCGGCCGCGGACGATGCGAGGCGGGCCGTCTCGGACTCGTCGGCGATGGTCGGTGCGGCGAGGGCCGCGGCGGCACGCTCGGCCTCGCGGAGCTCACGGCGCGTCGCGAAGGTCGGGATGGTGATGCTCGCCGTCGGGGCGTCCGAGACGGTGACCAGAAGATCGTTCTCTGCTCGAAGCGACGGGGTTCCGTCGCCGGCGGGCTCGGAGATGTTCTGGTATTTCGACACGTCTGATGGATCCTCGGGGTTGTCGGGACGGAGAGGCGGGTGCTCCCTCTTCTTCTCGGCCGCTACCCCGTAGAACATGTCACGGAAAAGTAACGAACCAGTCCAGGGTAGCCGAACGGTGAACGAATGGCTAGCCGCGCCCGGTGTCCGACGATCAGAAACCGGCGTCGTCGAGGGCGTCGCGGAACGCGTCGGAGATGCTGGGCGCCGCCGCGACCGTCAGCCGCTCATCGGCCGGGGCGTCGCCCTCGCCGCCCACGACGGCCCCCGCCTCGGCCGCGACGAGCGCGCCCGCCGCGTGATCCCACGGCTTCAATCCGCGTTCGGCGTAGGCGTCGAGACGTCCGTCGGCGACCGCGCAGAGATCGAGCGATGCCGCCCCCATGCGACGGATGTCGCGGACGCTCCCGATGAACCGGCCGAGCACGGCGGCCTGCTCGACCCGCCTGTCGGCGTCGTACGAGAAGCCGGTCCCCACGAGCGACTGGGACAAGGAGGCGGGGGTCGAGACCGTGAGGCGACGACCCGACGACCACGCGCCTCCTCCCCTCGACGCCTCGAAGGTCTCACCGGCGAGCGGATTCACGACGCAGGCGGCGAGGGCACGCCACGAGCTCGGATCGGGGCCGTGCTCGACGACCGCGACGCTGACCGCCCACTGCGGGATCCCGTAGAGGAAGTTCACCGTGCCGTCGATCGGGTCGACCACCCAGGTCAGCCCGGTGCGGGAGTCGTCGGGCTCGCCCTCCTCGCCGAAGAACCCGTCGCCCGGGCGCTCGCGCGCGAGCCGCGCACGGATGAACTCCTCGACCTCGCGGTCGGTGTGCGTGACCACGTCGACGAGGCTGCTCTTCGTCGCGGCGACCTCGACGCCCTCGGAGCGGCGTCGGGCGGCGAGCGCCGCGGCTTCGGTGGCGACCGAGCGGGCCACGTCGAGGAGGGCGGACACGGCCTGGCCGTCGAACCCGGACTCCCCGAGCCCTGGCCGCTCGGAGTCGGGCATGTCGCGCTCGGGATTCTCGGGCACGGTGCCTCCTGAGGGGGGTCGAGTCGTGAAACACGAACGGACTCGAGTGATCGAGTCCGTTCGAGGTGTTGCTCGGTGTTCCGTGTGTGGCAAGTGAGGGATTCGAACCCCCGAATGCTGAGCAGTCTGATTTACAGTCAGATCCCTTTGGCCGCTTGGGTAACTTGCCATGCACACCCAGCCCGTGTGTTCACCGACCGGAGGCGCCAGACAAATATACAGCCTTTCGACCCTCCCGTGGACCACCCGCCGCTCCCCCGCGCCGGCGCGGGGGCGTGGGGGCGTGGGCTACTGCACGGCGGAGGTGAGACGGGCGACGTTGTCGAGCACCTTCGACCGGAACGGCCGGGCCAGCCATTCGTCGAGGAGGAGCTCGTGGCTCGCGTCGCGGTACTCCTGCTCGACCTCGCGCAGCTGGCGCACGAAGCGCCTCCCTCGGATCATGACCGAGATCTCGAGGTTGAGACTGAACGAGCGCATGTCCATGTTGCTCGAGCCGACCACGGCCACCTCGTCGTCGATCGTGACGTGCTTCGCGTGCAGCACCGTCGGCGAGCGGTAGAGGAAGATTCGCACCCCGGCACGCAGCAGCGCCTCGTAGTACGAACGCTGCGCGTGGTAGACGACCGGCTGGTCGCCGATCTCGCTGACGAAGAGCTGCACGTCGAGCCCGCGCTGCGCGGCCGTCGTGACCGCGTAGAGCATCGACTCGTCGGGCACGAAGTACGGGCTCGTGAGGATGATGCGGTCTTGCGCGCTGTAGAGCAGCGAGTTGAAGAGCCGCAGGTTGTTCTCGCCTTCGAAGCCGGGGCCGCTCGGCACGACCTGGCAGTCGATCGTCTCGACCGAGTCGGCGACGTGCACCGGGTCGGTCTCACGCAGCAGCAGCTCGTCGGTCTCGCTGTACCAGTCGGTGACGAACAGGGCGTTGATGCCGGCGACGATCGGCCCGTCGAACCGCACCATGAAGTCTTTCCAGGTGAGGCCGCGACGGCGGTTCTTCCGCCGCTGGTAGCCGCGCTCGATCATGTTCTGCGAGCCGGTGAAGGCGACCGTGCCGTCGATCACGAGCAGCTTGCGGTGGTTGCGGAGATCGGGCCGCTGGTACCTGCCCTTGAACGGCTGCACGGGCAGCATCAGTCGCCACTCGACCCCGATGCGGTCGAGGCGTCGACGGGTCTTGCGGTAGCCCGGGTACCCGCGACTGGCGATGTGATCCATCAGCAGCCGCACGGTGACACCGCGACGCCGGGCGTTCTCGAGGGCGACGAAGAACGGCTCGGTCGTCGCGTCCAGACTCGTGATGTAGAACTCGGCGTGCACCCAGCGCTCGGCGTCGTCGACGGCGGCCACCATCGCGTCGATCGAGGCCTGGTAGTCGGAGTGCAGCTCGGCCGTGTTGCCGCCGACGAGGGGCATCGCGCCGAGCGTGCGGTTCAGCTCGACGATGGTGTCGAGCCAGGCGGGCCAGGGGTGGTCTCGCTTGACCCGCTCGATGCCCTCGGTGGTCTCGACGATGTACTTGTTGATCTCCGCCTGCTTCTCACGGCGACGCCGCGGCAGACGCCTGCTGCCGATGAGGAGGAAGAGGACGAACCCGACGTACGGGATCAGGAAGATCGCGAGGAGCCACGCGGTGGCCGTCTGCGGCCTCCGGTTGATCGGCACGTAGACGATCGCGAAGACGCGGATGGCGATGTCGACGACGATGCCGATCACGGCGAGGGTGGGGGCCACCCACGTGGGTATCTCCATCGACTACCTGAAGTTGACGAACTGCAGATCGACCTCGAGGTCGGCCTTCTTCAGCAGAGCCATGGTGGCCTGCAGATCGTCGCGGCTCTTCGACTGCACGCGCAGCTCGTCGCCCTGGATCTGGCTCTTGACGCTCTTCGGCGCCTCGTCGCGGATGATCTTGCCGATCTTCTTCGCCTGGTCCTGCTCGATGCCCTCTTTGAGCGCGGCCTCGATGCGGTACTCCTTGCCGCTGGCGAACGGCTCGCCCGCGTCGAGGTGCTTGAGGCTGATGCTGCGCTTGATGAACTTCGACTCGAGCACGTCGAGCACGGCCTTGACCCGCTCTTCGGTGTTCGCCTTCAGCAGCAGCTTCTCGCCGCTGTAATCGACGGACGCGCCCACGCCCTTGAAGTCGTAGCGCTGCTCGATCTCCTTCTGCGCCTGATGGAGGGCGTTGTCGACCTCCATCTTGTCGACCTTGCTGACCACGTCGAAAGAACTATCTGCCATGCCGGACAGCCTAGCGACACCCTCCGACGGTGGTCCCGCCGGACGCACCACGGGCCGCCCGCGGCCAGCACGGTCGCAGGGCGGCCCGGACGTCCGGACTCAGGAGGCGGGGGTCAGGCGGTCTGCCCGGCCTCGGCGCGCGAGACGCGCACCATCTCGTCGCGGGGGACGACCTTGACGCGGACCCGCTCGTGCTCGTGGGCGGCCCCGAGCGCCTGCTCGTGCTCGTCGAGGCGGTGCCAGCCCTCGAGGTCGGTGTAGGCGACGCCGCGCTCGGCGAGCAGCGCGGGGACGGCCTCGGGGTCGGTCTCGGCGGGCTGCCACCAGCTGGCCTGGTCGTTGATGACGTGCGAGACGGTCTCCATCGCGTCGCTCTTCGTGTGACCGATGAGGCCGACGGGGCCGCGCTTGATCCAGCCGGTGGCGTAGACGCCGGGGACGATCTGGTTGTCGTCGTCCATCACCTGGCCCTCATGGTTCGGGATGACGCCGCGGCGCTCGTCGAACGGGATGCCGTCGAGCGGCGAGCCGAAGTAGCCCACGGCCCGGTAGACCGCCTGCACGGGGACGTCGCGCACCTCGCCGGTGCCCTCGACGCCACCCTGGCCGTCGGGCCGGGTCCGCTCGTAGCGGAACGCCGAGACGCGCCCCTGCTCGTCGCCGACGATCTCGACGGGCTTGGCGTAGAAGTGCAGGTGCAGACGACGCGAGGCCTCGCCGACCTCGCGCTGACGCCACTGGTTCAGCACCTTGTCCATCACGAAGACCTGCTTGTTGGTCGCGATGGCCGTCTTCGACGCCTCGTCGTGGTCGAAGTCCTCGTCGTAGACGATCATGTCGACGTCGCGGAGCTCGCCGAGCTCGCGCAGCTCGAGCGGCGTGAACTTGACCTGCGCAGGGCCGCGCCGCCCGAAGACGTGCACGTCGGTGACGGGCGAGGCCTTGAGCACCTCGTAGACGTTGTCGGGGATCTCCGTCGGCAGGAGGTCGTCGGCGTGCTTCGCGAGGATGCGCGAGACGTCGAGCGCGACGTTGCCGACGCCCACGACCGCGACGGAGGAGGCGTCGAGCGGCCAGGTGCGGGGGACGTCGGGGTGACCGTCGAACCAGCTGACGAAGTCGGCGGCGCCGTAGCTGCCATCGAGCTCGATGCCGGGCACGTCGAGATCGGCGTCACGAATGGCACCGGTCGAGAAGACGACGGCGTTGTAGTGCTTCTTCAGGTCGTCGAGGGTGATGTCGACGCCGTAGCGCACGTTGCCGAAGACGCGGATGTCGCCGCTGTCGAGCACGTCGCGCAGGGCGTTGACGATGCCCTTGATGCGCGGATGGTCGGGCGCGACCCCGTACCGGACGAGGCCGTAGGGCGCGGGCAGCTGCTCGAACAGGTCGATCTGGACGTCGAAGCCCTTGGGCGCCTTGAGCAGGATGTCGGCTGCGTAGATGCCGGCTGGTCCGGCTCCGACGATGGCCAGTCGCAAGGTGGTCACGGTGTTCTCTCTCTCGCTGAGGGGCTCGGCGATGCGAGCGGGTTGACGGTGATGCGTGATTCGGGGACGAGGAGGGGCGGTGCCGGTCAGGCGGACCGCTCGACCACTCGATCGGCGAAGCGGGTCAGGGCCTTCTTCACCGGGCCGGAGGGCAGCGGGGCGAGGGCGTCGAGCGCCTCGCGCGCCCACCGGTGGGCCTCGAGGCGGGTGCGCTCGGTGACGTCGTGCTCGCGCAGACGCCGGACCACGTCGGCGAACTCGTCGTCGAGGGTGGTCTCGGCGGCGTTGCGCGCGGACTCGTCGACCTCGGCCCCGTCGACGTCGCCGTGGGTCGCCTCGACGAGGCGGTCGATCTCGGAGAGCAGCGCCGAGGCCTCGAGGTCGGTGCGGGCGAGCTCGCGCAGATAGAGCACGGGGAGCGTGACGACACCGGCGCGCAGGTCGGTGCCGGCCTTCTTGCCCGTCTCGGCGGGCTGGTCGGAGAGGTCGATGACGTCGTCGATCAGCTGGAAGGCGATGCCGATCTTCTCGCCGAACTCGGCGACGGGCGCGAGGTACTCGCGCGGTGCGCCGCTGAACATGACGCCGGCGCGGGCCGCCGTCGAGATGAGCGAGCCGGTCTTGTCGGCGAGCACGTCGATGTAGTGGGCGATCGGATCGTCGCCTTCGCGCGGCCCGATCGTCTCGTGCAGCTGACCGAGGCAGAGCCGCTCGAACGTCTCGGCCTGCAGCAGGATCGCCTCCTGGCCGAGACCGGAGACGATGGTGCTGGCCCGGGCGAAGAGCAGGTCTCCGCTGAGGATGGCGACGTTGTTGCCCCATACGGCCTGCGCGCTCGGCACCCCGCGGCGCATCTGCGCCTCGTCCATGACGTCGTCGTGGTACAGCGACGCGAGATGAGTGATCTCGGTGGCCTGGGCCGAGGCGACGATGCCCGGCGTCGCGCCGTCGCCCAGCTGGGCGATGAGGAGGGTCAGGGTCGGACGCACCCGCTTGCCGCCCGCGGCGAGCAGGTAGCGGGTGGTCGCGTCGGCGATCTCGTCGGCGAAGGCGATCTCGCGGAGCAGGCCCTCTTCGACGAGCTCGAGCCCGCTGTCGACGGCCGCGACGAAGCGCCGCTCGGCCGGTGTCGCGAAGAGCTTCTCGCCGAGCCCGAGCGAGGTGCCGAGGCTGTTGCGGTGGGTCGTCGGCCCACCCGCGCTCACGAGGTCGCCCGCTTCTTCGAGGAGGCGCGGGTCGACGGAGCGGACGGCTTGCGACCGCGGTGCAACGCGACGATGCCGAACGACAGGTTGCGGTAGGCGACGCGGCTGAAGCCCGCACCGCGCAGCCACTGGCTGAGGACCTGCTGGTCGGGCCACTGGGCGATCGAATCGGCGAGGTAGGTGTAGGCCGGGCCGTTGCTGCTGGCGAAGCGCGCGATGAACGGCATGCCGAAGCGGAGGTAGGCGCGGTAGGCGGCGCGCAGCAGACCGAAGGGCGGCGTCGAGAACTCGCAGACGACGAGGCGACCGCCGGGCTTGAGGACCCGGTTCATCTCGGCGAGCGCCACCTGGGGGCGGTTGACGTTGCGGAGGCCGAATGAGATGGTCACGGCGTCGAAGGTCGCGTCGTCGAAGGGCAGCTTCTCGGCGTCGCCCTCGATGAACTCGATCTCGGGGTGGCGCTTCCGCCCCACCTCGACCATGCCGTGGCTGAAGTCGAGGGCGACGACCTCGGCACCGCGCTTGGCGATGGCCGCCGAGCTGGTGCCCGTGCCCGCTGCGATGTCGAGGACCCTGTCGGCGGGGCCCGCCCCGATTGCCTTCACGGTGGCCACGCGCCAGAGGACGGCGTTGCCGGCCGACAGCACGTCGTTGGTGCGGTCGTAGTTCGCGGCGACGCCGTCGAACATCGACGCGACCTCTGCGGGTTGCTTGTTCATGTCGGCCTTGGTCACGAGGAGCGATCCTACCGGCACCTCCGGTGCATAGCCCGAGTGTGAAGCACGCTCCGCGAGTAGTCTGTCGCGGTGGACCTCCCGTCGTTCCGAGCCCCGTCGTTGTCCGTGCGCAGCACGCGGATCGACCACATCAGCCCCCTCCTCGACGTCGTCGATCGACGCGACCCCCTGATCTTCGTCCGGGGCGGTGCCGGGATGGCCGGCATCGGCGAGGCCCTCCGGCTCGAGTTCACCGGTCCGACCCGCATGACCGACGCGGCCGACGCCTGGCGCGAGGTCGCCGCCCGGGCCACCGTCGACGATGAGGTGGGCGTCGCCGGCAGCGGTCTGATCGCCTTCGGCTCGTTCGCCTTCGACGACGAGTCGACCGACACGAGCGTCTTGATCGTGCCTCGGATCGTGCTGGGTCGTCGCGACGGCGTCGCCTGGATCACGAGGGTCGACGGTGCCGCGACGCCCGCCGCCATGCCGGTGGGCGCCTCCGTCCGGCTGCGACTGACCGACGGCGACCTGTCGGCCGCGGGTTACGCCGACGCCGTCGCCCGCGCCGTCGAGGCGATCGAGCACCGCGACGTCAGCAAGGTCGTGCTCGCCCGCGACCTCGTCGGGCGGATCCCCGCCGAGGCCGATCTGCGCCTCGTCGCCGCGACCCTCCTGACGGCCTACCCCGACTGCTACACCTTCGCGGTCGACGGGCTGATCGGCGCGAGCCCCGAGACGCTCGTCCGCACCGAGCGCGGCGAGGTGACGGCGCGCGTGCTGGCCGGCAGCGCTGCCCGGGGCGTCGACGCGGCGAGCGACGAGCGCGCGGCCCACGCTCTGGCGACCTCGCCGAAGGACCTGGACGAGCACTCGTACGCGCTCCGCAGTCTCCTGCTCTCGCTGGGTCGGCATGCCGACGGCATCGTCACGGCCGAGCAGCCGTTCACCCTCAAGCTCCCGAATCTGTGGCACCTCGCGAGCGACGTGCGAGGCCGCCTCACCGACGGGTCGAGCTCTCTCGACCTGATCGCGTCCCTCCACCCCACGGCCGCCGTCGCCGGCACCCCCACCCAGGAGGCGCTGGCTCTGATCCGAGAGCTCGAACCGTTCGACCGCGGTCGCTACGCCGGCCCGGTCGGCTGGGTCGGCGCCGACGGCGACGGCGAGTGGGCCATCGCGCTCCGTTGCGCCCAGGTCTCCCCCGACGGCACCGTCCGGGCCTTCGCCGGGGCCGGCATCGTCGCCGACTCCGTGCCGGATCGCGAGGTCGCGGAGACCCGCATGAAGTTCCAGCCCGTGGTCGGGGCGTTCGCGCAGTGACGCCACCCGCGCCTCCTCGGGATCCCGCGGGGCCCGGCCCGCTCGACGCGGAGTCCGCACCCGGGTCGTGGTCGCGACCGGTGGCGCTGGTGGTGGCCGCGGCGTTCTTCATGGAGAACCTCGACGCTACGATCCTGTCGACGGCCACCGCCTCCATCGCCCGCGACTTCGAGGTCGTGCCCGCCGAGGTGGGGATCGCGGTGACGAGCTATCTCGTCGCGGTGGCGGCGTTCATCCCGCTCGGGGCCTGGCTCGCCGAGCGGTGGGGCGCACGTCGGGTGTTCCTGGCCGCGATCGTGCTGTTCACGGTCGCCTCGCTCGCCTGCGCGCTCAGCGGCGACCTCGTCTCGCTGACGGCCTCGCGTGCCGTCCAGGGTCTCGCCGGCAGCATGATGGTGCCGATCGGGCGCCTGATCGTGCTGCGCAGCACCGAGAAGTCGGAGCTGATCCGCGCCATCGCGTACCTCACCTGGCCCGCCTTGGTGGCACCGGTCATCGCGCCGCTCGTCGGCGGCCTGCTCACCGAGCACCTCGGCTGGCAGTGGGTGTTCCTCGTGAACGTGCCCGTCGGGGCGGCGCTGCTGGTCGCCGCGTGGCGCGTGATCCCGGCCGTGCCTCGTGCCCCGCGCGCCCGTCTCGACGTCGTCGGGCTCGGCCTCGTCGTCGCCGCGGTCGTGTCGGGGGTGGTGGCCTTCGAGCTGCTCGGCGGCGCCCCGACCGCCGTCACGGGCGCGGGGCTGCTCGTGCTCGCGGTGCTGCTGATGCTCGCCGCCGGCCGCTGGTTCCGTCGGGTGGCGCACCCCCTGCTCGATCTGACGGCGTTCCGCATCCCGTCGTTCCGGGTGACGAACCTCAGCGGCTCGGTCTACCGCGCCGTCGTCAACGGGGTGCCCTTCGTCGTGCCCCTGCTGCTGCAGGACGGCTTCGGGTGGTCGCCCGCCGAGGCCGGTCTGATGCTCACCTGGGTCTTCGTCGGCAACCTCGGCGTCAAGCCGTTCACGACGCCGCTGCTGCGGCGTCTCGCGGTCATCCCGATCGTCACCGTCTCGACCGTCGGCCTCGCTGCGACGTTCGTGGGGGCGGCCCTCGTGACGGCCGAGACGTCGCCCGTGGTCATCGCCCTGGTGCTGCTCGCGAGCGGGGTGTTCCGCTCGGTCGGCTTCACCGCCTACAACACGCTGCAGTTCGCCGACGTGCCGCCCGAGCGCCTCGGTGCGGCGAACGCGCTGTCGTCGATCACCGGCCAGCTCGCCGTCGGACTCGGGGTCGCTCTGACAGCTCTGGTGGTCCGCATCGCCGACGGCGTGCTGGGGACGACCGGCGTCGGCGACCCGACCGGCTACCGCATCGCCCTGATCGTGCTGGCGGCTCTGGCTCTGGTCAGCATCGTCGAGGGTCTCCGCCTGCCGCGCGGCACGGGGGCGTCGCTGCGGGCGGCCCCGCGCTGAGGCGACCCCGCGCTGAGACGACCCCGAGCTGAGACGGCCGCGAGCGGGCGACCCGCGGGGCCTCCGGCGCCTAGGTGGACGAGAGGCGGGTCTTCTCGAGCTCGACGTCGAACTCGGCGCTCGGCCACTCCGGGCGGCGTGCCGCCAGGGCGTCGATCAGGAGGCGCTGCACGGCCACCCGGGCGTACCACTTCCGGTCGGCGGGGACGACGTACCACGGAGCCGAGTCGGTCGACGTCCGCCTGATCGCGGTCTGGTAGGCCTCCTGGTAGTCGTTCCAGAGCAGGCGCTCGTCGAGGTCGCCGGGGTTGTACTTCCAGTTCTTCTCGGGGCGGTCGAGTCGTTCGCGCAGCCTCGACTTCTGCTCGTCGGACGAGATGTGCAGCATCACCTTGACGACGGTCGTGCCGGCCTCGGCCAGCTCGCGCTCGAACTCGACGATGTCGTCGTAACGACCCTCGACCTCCTCCGGCGAGGCGAGGCGGCGCACCTTGCCGATCAGGACGTCCTCGTAGTGCGACCGGTCGAAGACGCCGATCATGCCCGGGCCCGGCAGCTCGCGGCGGACGCGCCACAGGAAGTCGTGCGCGAGCTCCTCCTCCGTCGGGGTCTTGAAGGCGTGGTGCGCGACGCCCTGAGGATCGACGGCTCCGACCACGTGACGGACGATGCCGCCCTTCCCCGCGGTGTCCATGCCCTGCAGCACGAGCAGCACGGAACCCTTGTCGCCGCCATGGCGGCTGGAGGCGAAGAATCTCTCCTGCAGGTCGCCGAGAGTGTCACGACCGGACTCGAGCGACTGCGCGGCGTACTGCTTGTCTCCCGCGAACCCGGGCGTCGACGACGGATCGATCGCCGCCAGGTCGACGGCGTCGTCGGCTCGGAGGGACACGGCGGGCGGGGTCGTCCAGGTCTTGGCCATGGGTCGAGCCTACGACTCGGGCGTGAAGCGGGGACCAAGACCGCGGGAGGCCGTGAGCCGGCCGCCCGGAGGCCGGACGTCGAGCCGCCGTCGGCGGGTCAGCGGACGAGCGGGACCTCGATCAGCACAGGGCCGTCCCAGCGTCGGGCGAGGTCACGGTCGAGCTCGGCCCGGGTGCCCGCGCGTGAGTACTGCCACCCGTAGGCCGCGGCCAGGGCCGACAGCTCGACGCTGTGCGGGGTGAACTGCACACGGGTCATCGCGTCGGCGGGGGCCGTGGCCGCCACCTCGAGCCCGTCGAAGATCGTCCCCCCGCCGTCGTTGCCGACGATCACCTGCAGGCGGGGTCTCACCTCGCCGTCGCCGAAGAGCATCGAGCCGACGTCGTGGAGCAGGGTGAGATCGCCGAGCAGCACCCGCGTGACCCCCGGGCGCGACTCGTCGAGCTGACTCGCGTAGGCGATGCCGGTGGCGGTGGCGATCGTGCCGTCGATGCCCGCGAGACCCCGGTTGGCGTGCACGGGGATGCGCTTGCCGGGCACGACCTCGTCGACCTCCCGGATCAGGCGGGACGCACCGAGCACGAGTCGGTCGTGGGGCCAGGTGACGCGCCACAGGGTCTCGGCCAGGGCGCGACGGGAGACCTCACGACGCAGCAGCGCCACCTCGCCGCGGAGGAACGCGGCCCGCTCGGCGGGTTCGTCGCTCGTGGCCGACTCGAGGTCGGGCGCGGACTCGTCGTCGCCGACCACGAGTCGTCCGGCCTGGACCCAGCGACCGACCCAGGCGCGATGCGGGCGGTCGTCGGGCGACGGGCCGTCGGCGGCGGCACCCGTGGCCGTCACCGTGGCGGTGGCCGTCGCCAGGGCCGTGGCGTCGTCGACTGCCGCCGCATCGGCCTGGTGTCGGCCGTGCCGCCGTGGCTCGACTGCCGCGGCGCCCTCGGGGACATCGACGGCGTCGACCACGCGGGCGTCGCGGCCCGGGTCGTAGGCCTCGGGCGACGAGCCGCGGACGACGATCACCTCGACGTCGGACCGCTGGATCAGTGCCGGGATCTGCCGGGTGAGGGTGGGGTGACCGAAGACGATCACGCGTCGCACCGCGCCGCCGAACGCGTGCTCGCCGAGCAGCGCCCGATAGCCCAGCGCCAGGTTGGGGCCGAAGTGCGCGCCGCTCGAGACCTCGGCCACGAGCGGCGCACCGAGGGCACGGGCGACTCGCTCGGCCTCGTCCGTCGCCGCGTGACCGGCCACGACGATCGTCGCCGGGACCCTGTCGACCTCGAGGGCGAGACGGGACACCGGGGAGGCGCGGGTCACCGCATCGGGGCGGGCGTCGGGGATCCGCACGACGGGCGCCGACAGGGGCTCTCGGAAGGCGATGTTCAGCTGCACCGGCCCGGGGGCGGGCAGATCGCCGTACGGCGAACCCCCGGCCGCCTGCCGGTGGCCGAGGGCGGCGGAGACGGCGTCGTGCGCGAGGGCGCGGACGGCGTCGACGTCGACCGGCCCCTCGACGGGAGCCTCGACGTCGCGGACGAACGCGACCGCGCGACCGAAGAGACCGGGTTGGTGGGTGGTCTGGTTGGCGCCGATGCCCCGCAGCTCGGTCGGTCGGTCGGCGGTCAGCAGCACCAGGGGCACCCCGGAGTGATGGGCCTCGAGGACGGCCGGGTGCAGGTTGGCGACGGCGGTGCCCGAGGTCGTGATCACGACGACGGGTGCGCCGGTCTCGACGGCCAGCCCGAGGGCGAGGAACGCCCCCGACCGCTCGTCGATACGGACCGTGAGGTGGATCCGCCCCGAGCGCTCGAGCTCGGCGGCGGCCAGCGCCAGCGCCTGCGAACGGGAGCCGGGGCTGAGGACGACATCGCGGACGCCGACGTCGACGAGGGCGGACAGCAGCTCGACGGCGTAATCCGTCGCGGGGCTGCCGCTCGACTGATCGTCGCGGTCGCTGGACATGGCCGGCTTACGCCGTGCCCGTCTTGCCGTCTTCGTCGAGCTCGGAGAGCTCCTGCTCGAGGCGACGGATGCGCTCGTCGGTGGTCTCGCGGTCGAGATCGCTGATGTTGGAGGCCGAGCGACCGGAGAACTCGGGGTCGTCGTCGGGAGCGACGAACCGGCGCCGTTCGGGCTGCCGGTTCTTGCGGTTCTTGCCGAGGAGGAACCAGAGGATGGCGCCGATCACGGGCAGGACGACGATGATCAACGCCCAGAGGGGCTTGTTCAGAGCACGGAACCTGGAGGCGTCGGCGAAGAGGCAGTCGACCAGGGCGTAGATGATGAAGGCAGCGGCGATCACGATGCCAACGACGTACAACCTCACCATTCCTCGACTATAGGCGGCGTCCCGGTGCGGATCCTGACCGTGGGCCCTTCCGTGGCCGACCTGTGATCCACCCGGCTGGGGCACGGTCTCGCCGCCGTAGAATCGCCGGGTGAAACCCTGGGTCAAGTACACGTTCATCCGTCTCGGGATCTTCGCAGTGGCGCTGGCCGTCCTGCTCGTGATCCGCATCGACCCCTACATCGCGACGATCGTCGCGGCGATCGTCGGGCTCTGCGTCTCGTACATCTTCTTCGCACCGCTCCGACGTCGTGTCGCCCTCGACCTCGCCGAGCGTCGATCGAAGCCCGAGACGCGTCACGGCGACGACATCGCCGAGGACGAGGAGATCCGCCGCTCCGACCGCGACGACGTCTGAGCGTCGAGCGGGCCGCAACCGGGCCGCAGCCCGGCCGCAGCCGGGCTGGAGCTTAGAAGTACAGGACCGCCGACAGCGCCAACGCCCACAGCAGCGCCGTCAGCGACGACAGCTGCAGGGCGAGGATGAGCTCGCGCGGCGTGCGACCGGTGACGCCGATGATGGCCGCGGGGATGGCCGCGATCAGCGTGAAGTAGACGTACGGCGCATCGAAGTACAGGAACCCGAAGTACGCCAGGATCAAGAACGGCAGCAGCAGGAAGAGCGCGTAGAGCGCCCGCGCGACCGGGTCGCCGACCACGACCGCCAGGGTGCGCTTGCCCGCGGCGGCGTCTTGGGGGATGTCGCGGATGTTGTTGACCATCAGCACCGCGCAGGCGAAGAGCCCCGATGCGACGCCCGCGATCCAGGCGTCGGCCGGGAACCGGTCGAGCTGGACGTACGTCGTGCCGACGGTCGCGACGAGGCCGAAGAACACGAAGACGAAGACCTCGCCGAGGGCGTTGTAGCCGTAGGGGCGCTTGCCGCCGGTGTAGAACCATGCGGCGACGACGGCGGCGGCCCCCACGGCGAGCAGCCACCAGTGACCTGAGAGAATCACGACGGCGACACCGGCCGCGGCGGCGACGGCGAACGAGCCGAGCGCGACCCGGAGGACGCTGCGGGGACGGACGGCCCCCGAGGCCGTGAGCCGCGACGGCCCGACCCGGAAGGCGTCGGTGCCCCGGATGCCGTCGGAGTAGTCGTTGGCGAAGTTGACGCCGATCTGCAGGAGGACGGCGACGACCAGGCACAGCACGGCGAGGAGGAGGTCGCTCGACCCGTTGGCCTCGGCGACGCCGGTGCCGAGCGCGACCGGCGCCACGGCCAGGGGCAGGGTGCGCAGACGAGCGCCGCCGATCCAGTCGCGGGCGGTCACCCGCCGCGCGGGCTGCCGACCGGGTCGCCCGCCGGGTCGTCCGCCGGGTCGTGCCTTCTTGCTCTTCGTCTTCGCCACGGCCCGATTCTAGTTCGGCCGGTCGCCCCCGACCGCGCGCTCGAGGGCGCGACGATCGGGCTTGCCGCTCGAGAGGAGCGGCAGCGCGGCCAGCACGACGACGCGATCGGGCGCGGCCGCCCGCCCTGCACGCTCGACGACCGCCCGCCGCAGCTCGAGCAGATCGGGCGCCGCGCCCGTGGTCACGACGACGGGCACCTCGCCCCACCGGGGGTGCGGGGAGCGCACGACGACGGCGGCGTCGAGTCCGGGTCGTTCGCGCACGACGCGCTCGACCACCCCGAGCGAGACCTTCTCGCCGCCGGAGACGATGACGTCGTCGAGGCGTCCCGTCACGGTCAGCACGCCCTCGTCGGACACCGTGCCGTGGTCGCCCGTGCGGTACCAGCGGAGGCCGTCGCGCGTCGTGAGCGCCGCCTCCGTCCGCTCGGGGTCGGCCAGGTACTCGTCGAACAGCGACGGCCCGCTCAGCTCGATCTGCCCGTCGACGATCTCGACCCGGGTGCGACCGACGGGCACCCCGTCGTAGACGCAGCCCCCCGAGGTCTCGCTCGCCCCGTAGGTGCGGACGATCGGGACGCCGAGGAGGCGCGCTCGGGCGATCAGGGACGCCGGCGTCGCCTGCCCCCCGACCAGGACCGCCGCGAACCCGCGCAGGGCCCCGGTGACACCGGCGTCGTCGGGTGCGGACCCGGCCTCTGCGGCCTCGGACCCCCGCTCCGCTTCGGCGGCGTCGAGCAGGGCCGCGAGCTGGGCGGGCACGAGCGAGACGTAGCGCACCGGGTGGTCGAGTCGCCGGGCCGCCCGGGCGAAGGCGCGCGGATCGAAGCCGCCCGGCCCGAGCAGCACCGGCTCGGTGCCGGCGGTGATCGACCGCACGAGCACGTTCAGACCGGCGATGTAGTGGGCGGGCAGGGCGAGCAGCCACTGACCCGGACCGGACAGCGCCTGGTCGGCGGCGGCAGCCCCGGCCAGGAGGGCGTCGGCGGAGAGGGCGACGCGCTTCGCATGACCGGTCGACCCGCTCGTCTCGACGACGAGCGCGACGGCCACCGGGACGGTCGCGGGGAGGTCGTCGGGCACCCGGTCGTCGGTGCGGGGCGCGACGGCCGGGCCACCTGCCAGGGCGACCCGGAGGGCCTCGAGCACGGCGCCCTGGTCACGGGCGTCGATCGGGCGGAGGGGGCGGGTCATGCGCCGCGCCTCCTCGGCTCGCGGTGCCGGCCTCGCGACGCCCGACTCGCGAGCCCGGCGTCGACGACGGGCATCAGTACTGCCAGGGGAACGGCGACCAGTCGGGCTCGCGCTTCTCGAGGAACGAGTCGCGACCCTCGACGGCCTCGTCGGTGCCGTACGCCAGGCGCGTGGCCTCCCCCGCGAAGACCTGCTGCCCGACGATGCCGTCGTCGGTGGCATTGAACGCGAACTTGAGCATGCGGATCGCCGTCGGCGACTTGGTGAGGATGGTGCGCGCCATCGCGAGGGCCTCGCGCTCGAGGTCGGCGTGCGGGACGACGCGGTTGACCGCGCCCATCTCGTATGCGCGGTCGGCGCTGTACTCCTCGGCCAGGAAGAACACCTCGCGGGCGAACTTCTGACCGATCTGCTTCGCGAAGTAGGCGCTGCCGTAGCCGGCGTCGAACGAGCCGACGTCGGCGTCGGTCTGCTTGAACCTGCCGTGCTCGCGGCTGGCGATCGTCAGATCGCAGACGACGTGCAGCGAGTGGCCGCCGCCGGCCGCCCACCCCGGCACGACGGCGACGACGACCTTCGGCATGAAGCGGATGAGGCGCTGGACCTCGAGGATGTGCAAGCGGCCCGCCGACGCCGGGTCGGCCACGTTCGCCTGATCGCCCTCGGTCTTGTAGCCGTCGCGACCGCGGATGCGCTGATCGCCACCGCTGCAGAACGCCCACCCGCCGTCTTTCGCGCTCGGCCCGTTGCCGGTCAGCAGGACGACGCCGATGCGACTGTTCATCCGAGCGTCATCGAGCGCCCGGTAGAGCTCGTCGACGGTGTGCGGACGGAAGGCGTTGCGCACCTCGGGCCGGTCGAACGCGACCCTCGCCACCCGCCCGTCGACGCTGTGGTGGTACGTGATGTCGGTGAGGCCGTCGAACCCGTCGACCTCTCGCCACTCGGTGGGGTCGAACAGGTCGGAGACGGCGTCGCTCATGCGCCCCAGCCTACGACCGGCCGCCGACGCCCGGGTGCGGGTGATCGGGTGCGGGTGACCGCGGCGCGGGTCAGAAGGCGGGGAGCACCCGGGCGAGCAGGAAGACGAGCACGAACGGGTTCGCCAGCACGCTGAGAAGAACCGCCGCCACGGCGAACCAGCGACCGCGGCGGAGGACGACCGCGACGAGCGCGACGACCCCGACGACGATCGAGGCCAGCATCGTGACGAGCGCGATCGTCGCGGCCGGGGTGACCAGGTCTCCGGCCAGGAGCGCCACCGCGATCCCGTCGAGGGCCAGCAGAGCGAGCGCCAGCACGAACATCACGAGACCGAGACGCCGAGATGCCGCAGGACGATCGCCGACCTCGACGCCCGAGGCGTCGTCGGCCAGGATGTCGAGGCCCTCCGGTGCGGCCGGGCGGGTGGTCGGGTCGTTCGGGTCGTTCTCTGCTGCGGCCATGGCCCACGATGCTACCCAACCCCAGGGTGCGCCAGGGGCCGCCCGGGGTCGAGCCCGCGGTGCGAGACTGGCCCCGTGTCGAACAGCAGCCCCGCCCCGCGCGCCGCGCCGCGCCTCCCCCCGCTCGCCGATCTGCTCGACGACGCGCACGTCGTGCAGCTGCCGCTCCGCACGAGGTTCCGAGGCCTGGACGCCCGCGAGGCCCTCGTCGTCGAGGGCCCCAACGGCTGGACCGAGTTCAGCCCGTTCGTCGAGTACGGCCCCGCCGAGGCGAGCGCCTGGCTGGCGGCGACCATCGACTTCGGGTGGGGCGTCGAGCACACGACCCGCGCCTCCTCGGTGGCCGTCAACGCGACGCTGCCGACCGTCGCTCCCGGCGAGGTGCGGACGGTGCTCGACCGCTACCCCGGCTGCCGCACTGTCAAGGTGAAGGTCGCCGACCCCGGCGAGACGCTGCGCGACGACGTCGCCCGCGTCGCCGCCGCCCGCGAGTACATCGGCGACACCGGTCGCGTGCGCATCGACGCGAACGGAGCATGGACGGTCGCGCAGGCCGAGGAGGCGCTGGTCGCCCTGGCCCCGTACGCCCTGGAGTACGTCGAACAGCCGTGCGCCACGGTGCCCGAGCTCGCGGAGCTGCGGCGTCGCACCGCCGGGCTCGGCGTGCCCGTCGCCGCCGACGAGAGCGTGCGCAAGGCCGCCGACCCGCTCGCCGTCGCCCGGGCCGGGGCCGCCGACCTGCTCGTGATCAAGGCGCAGCCCCTCGGCGGGATCACGGCCGCGCTCGACATCGTCGCCGCCGCCGGGCTGCCGGTCGTCGTGTCGAGCGCCCTGGACACCTCGGTGGGGCTGAGCATGGGCGCCCACCTCGCCGCCGCGATGCCCGAGCTGCGGCATGACTGCGGACTGGGAACGGCCGCGCTGCTGGCGGCCGACGTGACGCGAGCGCCGCTGCTGCCGGTGGACGGAGCGATCGAGGTGCGCCGCGTCGACGTCGACGTCGACCTGCTGCGGCGGCACGCGGCGAGCGACGACCGACGGGAGTTCTGGCTGAAGCGGCTCCGCTCCTCCTACGCCGTGCTCGCCGGCTGAGGGCGGCGGCACGGCGGCGGCGGCGGCGGCAGCGGCAGCAGTGGCAGTGGCAGTGGCAGTGGCAGTGGCAGTGGCAGTGGCAGAAACGTACTGCGGCGGGTTCCCGTCACTTGGGGCGGGTCAGCGCTGACCCGCCAGGGATGACGGGAACCCGCCCGACCCCGATCGACGCACGCAGCGCTGGTCGGCGGCGGCGCGGATCAGACGCGGCGCGGGTCAGAGGCCGGAGTAGGCGTGCAGACCCTTGAAGAAGACGTTGACCACGGAGAAGTTGAACATGACGGCCGCGAAGCCGATGATCGACAGCCACGACGACCGCGAACCGCGCCAGCCGCGCGTCGCCCGCGCATGGATGTAACCGGCGTAGAGCACCCAGATGATGAAGGTCCAGACCTCTTTGGTGTCCCAGCCCCAGTACCGGCCCCACGCGCGCTCGGCCCATACGGCGCCGGCGATGAGGGTGAAGGTCCAGAGGACGAAGCCGACGAGCGCCACGCGGTACGCGAGGTCTTCGAGACGATCGGCGCCGGGCAGCGTCTGCATGAAGCCGAGACCGGCGAGCTTCGCCTGCTCGCGACGCGTCTGGATCAGCTGGGCGATCGACAGGCCGGCCGCGATGGCGAAGAACCCGGTGCCGAGGATCGCGACGAGCACGTGGATGACGAGCCAGGCGGACTGCAGTGCGGGCTGCAGCGGCACGACGGCGACGTAGTAGTTGACCGTGCCGATGGCGAGCAGGATGAGGTTCAGACCCATCACGTACGCGCCGAGGAACGAGATGTCGACGAACTGCTTGACCAGCAGATAGACGCCCACGATGATCGCCGTGCCGGTCAGCGAGAACTCGAACATGTTCGCCCACGGCACCCGCTCGGCGGCGACGCCTCGCATGATCACCGAGGCGACGTGGACGACGAGGCCGAGGACCATCAGCGACGTGGCGACGCGTTCGAAGCGCGACGGGCGGCGACGACCCGACGAGTCGGTCGTGTCACCGCCGACGGTCGTGGCCGGGCGGTCGAGCACCACGGTCGACGAACCGCGTGCGGTCGAGGCCGAGGCCACCGGCGCGCGACCGCCGTCGAGACTCGACGCCTCTTTCGCCGCGAGCTGGGCGTCGCCGGAGCGCTTCGCCAGGTCGAGCGCGTAGGCCACGAACGAGATCGTGTAGATGGCCATCGCCGAGTAGACGGCGACGAGCGAGTAGTAGGCGAGGTCGGCGGTCACGAGGAGATCTTACGTCCGTCGGGTGCGGGCGACGACTCGTCGTCTCTCGACGTCGAAGCGGTTGTCTCGCCCGAGGCCACCGCCTTCGCCGCCTCGGCGGGCACGCCCAGCCCGGTCAGATGCGTTCGGGTGATGTCGCCCACGGCCCTCTCGAGGGTCGGATCCTCGCCGCGGGCGAGACCGGCGTACTCGAGCACGAGACCGGACCCGGTGTCTCGGGCCTTGACCCAGACGCGGCGTCGGGGCACGAACAGCGCCGTGAGCAGACCCGCGAAGCTGAGGCCGGCGAAGAGCAGCACCCACAGCTGCGACGGGTCGTGATGCACGTCGAACGACGCGAAGCGCTTGACGCCGTCGAAGGTCACGGTGCCCAGCCCGTTCGGCAGATCGGCGGTCTCGCCGGGGGTGACGCGGATGGCGCTCGTGTCGGCGTCCGCACCCGCCACCTCGGTCAGCCCCACGGTGTCGAGGGCGTAGACCGATCGCGGCACGCCGTCGTCGAGTCCGAGGTCGCCCGTGTACACGTTGAGGCTGAGCACCGGGTTGAGCGTGTCGGGGTAGTTCGAGGCCAGCATGCCCGACTCGGTGTCGACCGCCGACGGGTAGAAGAAGCCGATCATGCCGAGCTGTTCAGGCGACGAGTCGGGCACCTTGATGACGCCCTGCGACATGAGGTTCGTGTTCTGCGGCAGGAACGGGACGGTGTCTCGGAAGGCGACGTCGCCGTCGCCGTCGCGCACCGTCACGTCGACCGCGTAGCCGTTGCCGAGCAGGTACACGTTCGAGCCGCCGATGGCGAGCGGGCTGTTGACCTTGATCTGACGCTTCTCGTCATCGTCACCGTCTTGCGTGCGGGTCGTGACGTCGGCGGTGTAGTCGAGGGCCTGCCCGAGGGCGTCGCGGTTCTGCTCCTCGTAGTCGGTCGTGAACCGGTCGAGGGTGATGCTGAACGGGTCGAGCTGCGAGTCGTCGAACCACCGACCCGGGTTGAACGAGTCGTACGAACCGAGCACGTTCGTGAAGGTCTGACCCTCGACGACGACGCGCTGACCGGCGTAGCCGAATCCTCCCCCGACGCCGACGGTCAGCAGCACGCCGACCAGCGCCGCGTGGAAGACCAGGTTGCCGGTCTCGCGCAGATAGCCGCGCTCGGCGCTGACCGAGTCGGCGAAGACCTCGGTGCGGTAGCCGGCGCGCTTCAGCTGCGCACGGGCCGCCTCGACGGCGGCGGCGGGGGTGACGGAGGGCCGACCCGCGCCTCCTCCGCTCTGATCGATCGTGACCGTCCGGTAGCCGGCGAGACGCGACAGCCGGGCCGGGGTCTTGGGCGGACGGGCGCGGAGGGCTTCGAAGTGGTGCTTCGTCCGCGGGATGATGCAGCCGATCAGCGAGATGAACAGCAGCAGGTAGACCGCCGAGAACCACGGCGACGAGTAGGTGTCGAAGACGCCGAGCTTGTCGAGGATCGGGAACAGATCGGGGTTGTCGGTGCGGTACTGGACGACCCCGTTCGGGTCGGAGGTGCGCTGGGGCACGAGCGAACCGGGGATCGCGGCGACCGCCAGCAGCATGAGGAGGAACAGCGCCGTCTTCATGCTGGTCAGCTGCCGCCAGAAGAAGCGGAGGTAGCCGATCGGGCCGAGTCGCGGCTGCGTCACCCCGTCGCCGCCCCTGCCCTCGGACGGAGCCCGGACCGAATCGACGTGGTCGCTCGGCCGCAGCGGATCGGCGGAGGCGTCGGTCTCGTCGGCCGGCGTCAGCGGCTCGCGGTCAGACGATCGTGCCATAGCTCGCGATCACCGACCCGAGACGGGACATCAGATCGGACCAGAGGCCCGACACCATGAGCAGGCCGATGACGATCAGGATGGAACCTCCGACGATGTTGACGGCGCGCATGTGCCGCTTGACGAACGAGATCGACCGCGACGCCCAGCCGAAGCCGAGGGCGACGAGCAGGAACGGCACGCCGAGCCCGATGCAGTAGAAGAGGCCGAGCAGCACGGACTGCCCGAGCGACGCGGAGTCGAGCGACATGGCCGTGATGGCGGCCAGGGTCGGACCGATGCAGGGTGTCCAGCCGATGCCGAAGACGATGCCGAGCAGCGGGGCCCCGGCCAGACCCGTGGCGGGCGTGACCGGCAGCTTCAGCGTGCGCTGGAAGAAGCCGAACTGCCCGATGAAGACGAGACCCAGCACGATCACCACCAGGCCCATCAGCCGCACGATGAGGTCGCGCCACTGGATCAGCCAGAAGCCGGCGGCCGCGAACGCGAGGTTGGCCCCGACGAAGACGACCGTGAAGCCGGCGACGAACAGGAGCACCCCGAGCACGACGCGACTGCGATCGCGGCGGGCGGCTGCGGACACGGCGTCGGGCGTCGGCGCCGCGTCGCCACGGGACGCGGGGACCGATCGACCCGTCAGCCCGCCGACGTAGCCGAGGTAGCCCGGCACGAGCGGCAGCACGCACGGCGAGAGGAACGAGATGAGACCGGCCAGGAGGGCGACCGGGAGCGCGACGGCGAGCTGCCCGCTCACCACCGCCTCGAAGAAGGGATTGCCCTGGTACACCTAGGACTGCTCGGCGAGGGTGTCGGACACCAGGGTGTCGAGGATGCTCGGACCGTCGAGACCCCCGAGGATGCGCGCGGCGATCCGGCCCTGCTGGTCGAGGACGATCGTGGTCGGCACGGAGTTGGGTGCGATCGTGCCGGCGAGGGCCAGCTGCACGGCCCCGTCGTTCGTGTCGACGACCGACGGGTAGCCGACGTCGAAGGTGCGGGCGAAGGCCTGCGAGGTCGCCGCCTGGTCTCGGACGTTGACGCCGATGAACTGCACGCCCTGGTCGGCGTAGTCGTCGTTGACCTGCTCGAGGTCGGGGGCCTCGGCGCGGCAGGGCGGGCAGCCCGCGTACCAGAAGTTGAGGACGACGACGTCGCCGTCGTAGTCGGATCGGGACAGCGTCTCGCCCGTGTCGGTCTCGCTGGTGAACTCGACGGGGTCGCCGCGGTCTTCGGGGGCGATCTCGGTCACGGTGCCGCTGCCCGAGATGTAGTTCTCGGTGGTGCCGTCGCCGAAGTCGGCCGCGAGGTCGTCGTTCTGGGAGGTGCAGCCCGTCAGGGCGAGAGCCACGACGGCGGCGCCGGCGAGCACCCGCGAGATCGTGGTCGCCCGACGGGTGGTGGAGGTCTTACGGGTGGTCACACTGCTCCAAGATCGACGGCGGAATCGAGCAAGTCTCGCGCGGGATCCTGATAGCCCACCTCGACGAAGGCGTCGCCGCGACGTTCGAGGGTCGTGACGCTCGACAACGAGCACCGACGGCGCCGGGGGTCGTGGAACAGACGGGCGCCGGTGACGCTGCGGTGCACCATCCAGATCGGCAGCTGGTGGCTGACGAGCACGACGTCGCCGGTGTCGACCGAGGCCCAGGCGTCTTCGACGGCCGCGAGCATGCGCGACGCGATGCTGACGTAGGCCTCGCCCCAGCTCGGCTTCAGCGGGTTGACGATCCACGGCCATTCGGCGGGGACGGCGAGCTGCTTGCGGATCGTGAAGTCGGACCGACGACCCTCGTACTTGTTGGCCGGCTCGACGAGGCGATCGTCGACGGCGACCGTGAGACCGAAGCGCTCGGCCCAGGGCGCGGCCGACTCGCGGGTGCGCTGGAGGGGGCTCGCGGTGACGGCGACGACCGGCGCACCCTGCTGCTGCAGCATGTCGGCCGAGGAGGCGGCCATCCGGTGCCCGAGATCACTGAGGCCGAAGCCGTCGAGACGGCCGTAGAGCACGTGCTCGGGGTTGTGCACCTCACCGTGCCGGACGAGGTGGATGTGCTGGGCGGGCATGCCCTCCAGTCTAGGTCGAGGCCCCGCGCACACCTCCCTCACGGGAACCGCAAAGATCCGACCGCCCTGTAAAGTCGAGCCTCGTGATCGAACGCACCCTCATCAGCGACCTCTCGCCCCTCCCCGACGGCACCGTGACGGTGGCGGGCTGGGTCGATACCGTCCGCGACCAGAAGAAGGTGCAGTTCGTCGTGCTCCGCGACGAGTCGGGCGCCGTCCAGCTGGTCCGCCCGCGCACCGCCGCCGACGTGCTCGCCGCGAACGGCGAGGTCGACGAGATCGCCGACGCCATCTCGGGTCTGGCGCAGGGCAGCTTCGTCACGGTGACGGGTGAGCTCAAGCACGACGAGCGCGTCAAGCTCGGCGGCATCGAGGTCAAGATCGCCACCCTCGTCGTCGACAGCGCCGCCGACCCCGAGACGCCGATCGCCCCCGACAGCGGCATCGACAAGCGCATGGACTGGAGGTTCCTCGACCTCCGCGTCCCCCGCAACGCCCTGATCTTCCGCGTGCAGACGACCTTCGAGCACGCCATGCGCACCTACTGGGTCGAGCGCGGCTACATCGAGATCCACACCCCGAAGATCATGGCCTCGGCGAGCGAGTCGAACGCCGAGCTGTTCAAGGTCGAGTACTTCGAGGGCAGCGCGTTCCTGGCGCAGAGCCCCCAGTTCTTCAAGCAGATGGCGCAGAGCGCCGGCTTCGGCAAGATCTTCGAGATCGCACCCGTCTTCCGTGCCGACCCGTCGTTCACCTCGCGTCACGCGACGGAGTACACGAGCGTCGACGCCGAGATCAGCTACGTCGACAGCCACGAGGACGTCATGACGATGCAGGAGGAGCTGCTCGTCGCCGCCTTCACCGCGGTCGTCGACAAGCACGGCTCCGAGATCAAGGAGCTCTTCGACGTCGACCTGACCGTGCCGACGACGCCGTTCCCGCGGATCCCCCTCGCCGAGGCGAAGCGCATCGTCGCCGACCGCGGCTACGTCGTGCCCCGTGCCGACGCCGACATGGACCCCGAGGGCGAGCGTCAGATCGCCGCCTACGTCAAGGAGACGTTCGACCACGACTTCGTGTTCCTCACGGACTACGACGCGTCGATCCGGCCGTTCTACCACATGCGTCACGACGACGACCCGCAGCTCACGAAGAGCTACGACCTCATCTACAACGGCACCGAGATCACGACCGGCGCCCAGCGCGAGCACCGCGTCGACGTGCTCGAGGCCCAGATCCGCGAGAAGGGCATGAAGCCGGAGGAGCTCGGCGGCTACCTCGACTTCTTCCGCTACGGCGCCCCGTCGCACGGCGGATTCGGCATGGGCCTGGCCCGCGTGCTGATGCTCATGCTGCACCAGCCGAACCTCCGCGAGGTCACCTACCTCTTCCGTGGCCCCAGCCGCCTGACCCCGTAGGCGCGGGCCCCGGGCACGACGCCCGAGAGCATCGAAGGGACGACCCTCCGCCACGTTCGGCGGAGGGTCGTCCTTTCTCGTCGGTGGGCCGACTCAGCCGGCGGTGGACCGGCGCAGGGCCGCGCGGAGTCGCTCGGGCTCGATGCGCCAGATGGTGTGGACCCGCTCGTCGATCAGCACGACGGGAATCTCCTCGGCGTACTCGGCCTCGAGCGCGACGTCGTCGAGGATGCTCTTCTCGTCGTATCCGAGGCCCGCACCGGCGAACTCGGTCTCGGCGAGGACCCCGTCGAGCGCCGTGCGGGCCTCGTCGCAGAGGTGGCAGCCGGGCTTGGTCAGGAGGGTGATGGTCGGTGCGCTCACGTCTGCCACGTTAGCAAGCGGGGAACCCGTCGACGACCCGCCGGCGGGTACGACGATGCCCCCGCCGGCACAGGGCCTGCGGGGGCATCGACGATGTTGCGACTACTTCTTGTTGCGTCGCTGGTGACGAGTCTTGCGAAGCAGCTTGCGGTGCTTCTTCTTCGCCATGCGCTTACGACGCTTCTTGATGACAGAACCCATAGAGACCTCACTGATTTCTGGATTGGACCGACCGGGTCCGAATCAGAACCGCGGAAAAATACCTCGGGGCAGTCTACTAGGGCGACTGCCGAAAGTCGAAGTCGAGTCAGCCGACGTCGGCGATGCCCGTGCGCAGCACGGCCGCCACCGCCGACTCGGGCACACGGAACGAGCGCCCGAACCGGATGGCCGGCAGCTCTCCCGAATGCACCATGCGATAGACGGTCATCCGCGACACGCGCATCATGTCCGCCACTTCGGCGACGGTGAGAAACCTCACGTCCGACAGGCCGTCCGCCATGTCTCCCCCTCGTGTCCGACCCGGACTCCCCGAGTGGGTGCAGGCGCACGCATGTGACTCGTGTGCCTGATGGTCACTCTAGGGGCGCACGTGACCTCATGCAACGCTCAGACGCCGCCGCGACCCAGTCGCTTGCGGACGGGCTCGATCACGCGCTCGTCGAGCGCGCTCGACGCGTCGTGCAGGGCCGAGGAGGCGCGGTGCTGCGCATCGGCGACCGCACGGCCGAGCGAGCTGCCCACGTCGCCCGCGTCGGGGATGCTCTCGGCCGCCCGACGGAACGGAGCCGGCACGCTGGCCCCCGCCCACGCCGCGAACGCCCCGCCCGCGGCCGTGTCGATCTCCACCTCCACGCCGAGGAACGGGATGAGCCAGTCTTCGACGGTCTCGAGCGGTGCGGTGTCGATGCCGTAGAAGCGATGCTGTCCGCCCTCGCGCACATGCACGAGCCCGGCGTCCCGGAGCACCCGCAGATGCTTCGACACGGTCGGCTGGCTGATGCCGAGGCGCGAGACGAGCTCGCCGACCGACACGTCACCGGTGGCCGACTCGCCCGAGACCCGGGCCTCGAGCAGCACGGCCAGCAGGTCTCGGCGGGTCCCGTCGGCGATCACGGCGAAGAGGTCAGGCATGCAGCCACAGTAACGACGACCGGCCCGGAGTACCATGCACGGGTGACGCGCCCCTCCTCCGCCTCCCGGCGCATCCCGCGCACCATCCGGCAGGGACCCCTCCGGGTCGCGTCCCGCGGGCCGGTCCGCCGGATCACCGACTACGTCGACGACATCGGTCGTCACTCCCCCGCGCGCTTCGCGATCATGATCTTCACGGGTCTGATCCTGCTGTTCACGGCGATCTTCTCGCTGCCCGTCGCGGCGGCCGACGGGCGGTCCACGCCCCTCGTCGACTCGCTGTTCACGGCGGTCTCCGTCATCTGCGTGACCGGTCTCGCGACGGTCGACATGGCGACGCACTGGTCGGTCTTCGGCCACGTGGTGATCTTCGTCGGCGTGCAGATCGGCGCCATCGGCGTGCTGACGCTCGCCTCGATCATGGGCCTGGTGGTGTCTCGGAAGCTGGGGCTGCGCGCCCGACTGATGGCCGCCTCCGACAGCAATCCGCTGCGCGTGCACGCCGGCCCGGTGCCCGAGGGGCAGGCCGTGCGCCTCGGCGAGGTCGGCGGGCTGCTCGCCACGGTCGCGCTCAGCTCGGCCGTCATCCAGGCGGTCATCGCGGTGCTGCTGCTGCCGCGTCTCGTGATCGACGGCATCCCGATCGGCGAGGCGGTGCTCGACAGCTTCTACTACTCGGCGATGGCCTTCACGAACACGGGGTTCTCGCCGAACGCCGAGGGGCTCGCGCCGTTCGCCCACGACTACTGGTTCCTGACCCTGATCATGATCGGCGTCTTCCTCGGCAGCATCGGGTTCCCCGTCATCTACGCCCTGGCCCGCAACCCCTGGCACCCCCGCCGCTGGTCGGTGCACGTGAAGCTGACGCTCGTCACCAGCTTCATCCTGCTGTTCGCCGGCGCCCTGCTGTTCATCGTGCTCGAGTTCGACAATCCCGACACGTTCGGCGGCATCGCGGCGTTCCCGACGATCTTCCAGTCGCTCTTCCTGAGTCAGATGACGAGATCGGGCGGCTTCTCGACCATCGACATCTCGGATCTGAACGGCTCGTCGCTGCTGGTGACCGACATGCTGATGTTCATCGGCGGCGGCTCGGCCTCGACGGCCGGCGGCATCAAGGTCACGACCCTCGCCGTGCTCTTCCTGGCGGCGTTCGCCGAGGCGCGGGGCAACCGCTCGATGGAGGCCTTCGGGCGGCGCATCCCGAGCGACGTGCTGCGACTGTCGGTCAGCGTCGTGCTCTGGGGCGCCACGATCGTCGCGGTCGCGAGCATCCTGATCATGCACATCACGAAGGAGCCGCTCGAGCACGTGCTGTTCGAGGTGATCTCCGCCTTCGCGACGTCGGGCCTGTCGACCGGTCTGACCGCCGACCTGCCCGACTCGTGCAAGTACATCCTCGCGGTCACGATGTGGATGGGCCGCGTTGGTACAGTGACACTCTCCGTCGCCCTGGCCGCCAGCCAACGGCGCCAGCTGTTCACCCGACCCGAGGAGCGACCGATCGTTGGTTGACAAGATCAAGCACGACGCCCCCGTCCTCGTCATCGGCCTGGGCCGTTTCGGTGCGGCGACCGCGGGTCAGCTCGAACGCCAGGACCGCGACGTGCTCGCCGTCGACACCAGCGCCGGTCTCGTGCAGAAGTGGGCCGATCGGGTGACGCACGCCGTCCAGGCCGACGCGCGGAGCATCGACGCACTGAAGCAGATCGGCGCCCAGGACTTCAGCATCGCCGTCGTCGCCGTCGGCTCGTCGATCGAGGCGAGCGTGCTCATCACCGCGAACCTCGTCGACCTCAAGGTGCCGCAGATCTGGGCGAAGGCGATCAGCCAGTCGCACGGCAAGATCCTCGCCCGGATCGGCGCCAACCACGTGATCTACCCCGAGCGCGAGGCCGGCGAGCGCGTCGCGCACCTCGTCTCGGGTCGCATGCTCGACTACATCGAGTTCGACGACGCCTTCGCGATCGTCAAGATGTACCCGCCCAAGCCGGTGCGCGGCTCGACCCTCGCGGCCTCGAACATCCGCAAGAAGTACGGCGTCACCATCGTCGGCGTCAAGAGCCCCGGCGGCGCCTTCAGCGAGGCGACCCCCGAGACCGTCATCAGCAACCACGACCTGATCATCGTGTCGGGCGACAGCACCGCCATCGAGAGGTTCGCGGCGCTCGAGGGCTGACCCCGGCAGGGCCCGGATGCCGCGGTCGCTGCGACCTCGCGGAGACCGCAGCCGAGGAGGCGCGGGTCGGCCGGGTCAGCGACCGGCCGCGATCTCGCGGTTGCGTTCGAGCGCCGCCGCCGTCGCCCGGTCGAACAGGTCGGCGAGCCCGCCCGCGTCGAGCACGGCCACGGCCCGCTCGGTCGTGCCGCCCGGGCTGGTCACCCGGCGGCGCAGCTCGGCCGGCGCGTCGGGGGCCGGCCCGACGTCGCTCGCGGCGAGCAGCTCGCTCGCCCCGCGGAACGTGCCCTGGACCATCGTGGCCGCCTGGGCCGGAGTGAAGCCGAGCCCGATCGCCGCCTGCTGGAGCTTCTCGATCAGGAGGAAGACGTAGGCCGGCCCCGACCCGGAGATCGTGCTGAGCGCGTCGATGCGGTCTTCGTCGACCACCACCACCTCGCCCACGACCTCGAAGAGCGTGCGGGCGAGCGCGAGGTCGTCGTCGGTGGACCGCGAACCGGCGCTCAGCCCGGTGACCCCGAGCCCGACGACGGAGGGGGTGTTCGGCATCGAGCGCAGCACCGAGACGGTCGGCGGCAGGGCCGCCTCCATCGTCTCGGTCGTGACGCCGGCCGCCAGGCTGACGACGACCGCCCCGGGGTCGAGCGCCGAACCGATCTCGGACAGGAGGTCGACCACCATGTGCGGCTTGACACCGATGAGCACGAGCTTCGCCCCGACGACCGCCGACGCGTTCGCGCGCGGATCGCTCTCGGTGGCGAGCGAGGTGACGGCGCCGTGCCGCAGCGCGACCGCCTTCGCCTCGGACCGGTTGGTGACCCGGATGCCGCCGTCGACGACGACACCGGGTCGCAGCAGACCGGAGAGGATCGCGCCTCCCATCGAGCCGGCGCCGAGAATCGCTGTGGTGGGGAGCATGGTGACCATCAGGCCATCCTAAGATCGACCCTGGCGACTCGAGGGGATCACGACATGAGCACATCCGGCGGCAACAAGGCGATCATCGCGGCGCTCGGCGCCAACCTGGGCATCGCGGTCACGAAGTTCATCGCCTGGGCCTTCTCGGGCTCGTCGTCGATGCTCGCCGAGGGCGTGCACTCGCTCGCCGACTCGGGCAACCAGGTGCTCCTGCTGCTCGGCGGGCGCAAGGCCAAGAAGGCCGCCGACGCCGAGCACCCCTTCGGCTACGGGCGGGAGCGCTACGTCTACGCCTTCGTCGTCTCCATCATCCTGTTCAGCGTCGGCGGGGTCTTCTCGCTCTACGAGGGCGTGGAGAAGCTGCGCGAACCGCACCCGCTCGAGGTGCCGTGGCTGCCCGTGCTCGTGCTCGCCGTCTCGTTGGCCCTCGAGGGCTTCTCGCTCCGCACCGCCGTGCGCGAGTCGCGCCCGAGCAAGGGCCAGCAGAGCTGGGTGTCGTTCGTCCGCCGCGCGAAGGCGCCCGAGCTGCCCGTCGTGCTGCTCGAGGACGCCGCGGCGCTCCTCGGTCTCTCGTTCGCCATGATCGGCGTCGTGCTCACCTGGATCACCGGCGACGGCGTCTTCGACGCCATCGGCACGCTCGCGATCGGCGTGCTGCTGGTCGCGGTCGCGGTCATCCTCGGCATCGAGACCAAGAGCCTGCTGGTCGGCGAGGGGGCCTCGGCCGACGACGTCGCGAAGATCCGCGCCGCGATCACCGACGGGTCCGACGTCGAGTCGATCATCCACATGAAGACGCTCTACCTCGGCCCCGACGAGCTGCTGGTCGGCGTCAAGGTGTCGATGCCCGGTCGCACCGTGCTCGCCGACGTCTCGAGCGCCATCAACGCCGTCGAGACCCGCATCCGCGCCGCGGTGCCGATCGCCCGGGTGATCTACATCGAGCCCGACGTGTGGGTGCGCCCCGGTCGGGTCGACCCGCCCACCGACGCGATCGTGATCCGCGCGGCCGACTGACACCGCGCCTCCTCGGCTCCCCCGGCGAGACGGACTCAGCGGCGCGCGGCGAAGAAGTCGTCGAGGCGGGCCCGGCACTCGGGTTCGCGCACGCCCGCGACGACCTCCGAGCGGTGCGGCAGCCGACGATCGCGCGCGATGTCGTAGACGCTGCCGGTCGCGCCCGCCTTGTCGTCCCAGGCGCCGAAGACGACGCGCGGCACCCGCGCCGCGAGGATCGCCCCCGCGCACATCGGGCACGGCTCGAGCGTGACCACGAGGGTGACGCCGGTCAGCTGCCAGTCGCCGGTGGCGCGTGCGGCGTCGCGGAGGGCGAGCACCTCGGCGTGGGCCGTCGGGTCCTGGCGCAGTTCGCGCTCGTTGCGACCGGTGCCGATCACGGCCCCCGACGCGTCGACGACGACCGCACCGACGGGCACGTCGTCCGACACGCGGCAGGCGTCGGCCTCGGCGAGCGCCAGGCCCATCCAGACGTCGAACTCGGGGGGATGCGCGATCACGCGGCGGCGACCTCTCGGCGGGCGGGTGCGGGCCGGTCGACTCCGCTACCGTTGAGCCTATGCGAGTGCACGTAGCGGACCATCCCCTGATCACCCACAAGCTGACCGTGCTCCGCGACAAGCGCACGCCGGCACCGACCTTCCGGGCCCTGACCGAAGAGCTCGTCACCCTGCTGGCGTACGAGGCCACGCGCGACGTGCGCACCTCGCCCGTCGACATCGTCACCCCCGTCGGCCCGACGACCGGTCTCGAGATCAGCCAGCCCCGGCCGCTCGTCGTGCCGATCCTCCGCGCCGGTCTCGGCATGCTCGAGGGCATGACCAAGCTGGTGCCGACGGCCGAGGTGGGGTTCCTCGGCATGGTGCGCGACGAGGAGACGCTCGAGCCGACCACGTACGCCGAGCGCCTGCCCGACGACCTCTCGAACCGCCAGTGCTTCGTGCTCGACCCGATGCTCGCCACGGGCGGCTCGCTGATCGCGGCGATCGACTACCTGCTCGACCGCGGCGCCGTCGACGTCACGGCCGTCTGCATCCTCGCCGCACCCGAGGGCCTCGCCGCCGTCGAGAAGGCCATGGCCGGCCGCGACGTGCACGTCGTGCTCGGCGCCGTCGACGAGCGGCTGAACGAGCAGGGCTACATCGTGCCCGGGCTGGGCGACGCGGGCGACCGCCTCTACGGCCTGGCCTGAACCGACCTCCCGACCCGCGCCTCCTGCGGGCTTCCGAACCGCGTCTCCGACCTCCGGAGGCGCGGTTCGTCGTCGTCGCGCCGGCTGCGGCCCCCGGGCCCGCCAGGCCGCCCGCCGCATGGTGCTTGACAGCGCGACGCACGCTGTAACACAATCAACCCATGACTGACAGCGTGTTCATCCCGACCTCCGTTGAGGCCCCCGGGAGCACCGGCATGATGATGCCGATGCACGCCGTCCTGTGTCGAATGTGTGCCTGATCCGGCCACACCTCGCCGAGTCGCCGTCGCTGCCTCCGCAGCACGCTGAGCTCGCAGCCCCACCCCGCTGCTGAGCCGTCGACTCCCGGATGCATCCGCGTCACCACTCCGACGCGCATCCCCCCGATGTCACGACATCGACCGTCCGCCGACCGCCTGACCGGCAGCGGACACCGACACGAACCGAGCGCTACCCGCGACGAACGATGGCGTCACCGTCGCCGAGGTACCGCTCACCCGCACGCAAGGATCCGCGTACCCATGTCCCTCACCCTCGACCGTCCCGTCGCCGCCCCCGCCGCCCGCACCATCGCCCCCGCCCGGCACCTGAACGCCGTCCCGCCGGTGGACGACTCCGTCGAGGCGACCGCCCCGGCGGCCGTCGCACCTCCCGCTGCGCGTCGAGCACGGGCACTGCCCGAGGGTCAGGAGGCACGCGGCTTCGTGCTCTACGTCGGCATCGACGAGCTGAAGGCCGCCGCGGACGGCACCGACCTCGGCGACATCGTCTCGCAGCTGAAGGCGCTCGTGGCCTCGATCGCCCCCTCGGCCGAGACCCACGCCGCGGTCGCCCTCGCACCGACCGGATCGGGCGGACGCGACGTCGACATCGTGCGCCTGGCGCTGCACGACCCGTCGGCGCTCGCCGCACGTCGTCAGGAGGTCGAGGAGGACGACGAGCCCGGTGCCCGCGGCGGCGTGGTCGTCGACATCTCGCGCAAGCGCCTGCTGCTCGACGGCGACGTCGCACCGCTGACCTACAAGGAGTTCGAGCTGCTGCAGTACCTCGTGCTGCGCGAGGGCCGCACCATCGAGCGTGCCGAGCTGATCTCGAGCCTGTGGGCCGACGGCGACGACGAGGAGGTGCCGAACGAGCGCACCATCGACGTGCACGTCCGGCGCCTCCGCTCGAAGCTCGGCGCCTTCGAGGACATCGTCCGCACCGTGCGCGGGGCCGGCTACCGCTTCGACCGCCACGCCGACGTGTCGATCCGCCACGCCTCGACGCCGTCGCCCGACGTCTTCTGAGTCGACCCGGCGGCGCCTCGTGCCCGGTCGACCGGCGATGGGTCGTGTTCCCAGCTGATCCTTGGCTTCAGGGCTAGACCGCCGTTACCGATTCGTTATAGGTTGATCGAACCGAGGCCGTTTGCTGTGGCGGCCGAGGTGGAATGAGATCGCAGGACACTCTCGGTGCAAGGGATGAGGGCCGGTCGCCACTGGGCGACCGGCCCTCTGTCGTGCACCGTCGGTGGCGGACGGACACCCCCGCGCTTTCGTAGACTCGACGGAAACGAACGCGAGGTAGAGATGAGCGAGACATCCGTGGCCGTCGGCGCCTGGGAGGCGCTCTTCCGGGCGCAGGTGAGCGTGATGCGCGAACTCACCGACTGCTTCCCGACGCAGGAGATCTCGTTCAACGAGTACGACGTGCTGTTCAACCTGTCGAGTCAGCCCGAGCGGCGCGCCCGCATCCGCGATCTGACCCGGCACCTCCTGCTCACCCAGCCGAGCATCAGTCGACTGGTCGACCGGCTCACCGCCCGGGGCATCGTCGAGAAGCTCAGCGACCCGGGCGACGCTCGCGGCATCATCGTCGCCCTCACCGACTCCGGCTACGAGCTCTACCGGCGCACGGCGATCAGCCACGCCGCGACCATCCGTCGCCGCGTCGGCGGCAGCCTCGACCACGACGAGCTCGTCACCCTCACCGACCTGTGCACGAGGCTCCGACTCGGCGACGGCTCGGCCACCCGCGCCGATCAGGAGCACCCCGCATGAGCACCCCTTCGATCGTCTGGCTGCGCGACGACCTCCGCCTCGCCGACAACCCGGCGCTGAACGCCGCCGTCGACCGGGGCGAGCCCGTGGTGGTGCTCTACCTGCTCGACGACGACACCGAGGGCATCCGACCCCTCGGCGGCGCCTCACGATGGTGGCTGCACCACAGCCTCACCGCCCTCGACGCGGATCTGCGGGCCAAGGGCTCGAGTCTGACCCTCCGTCGGGGCGCCGCGGCGGTCGAGATCCCGCGCCTGGTGGACGACGTGTCGGCCGGGGCCGTCTACTGGAACCGCCGCTACGGCAAGGCTGCGCGCGACGCCGACGCCGGGCTGAAGACCTCGCTGCGCGACCGCGGTCTCGTCGTCGACAGCTTCCAGGCCAACCTCCTCTTCGAGCCCTGGACGATCCAGACCGGGCAGGGGCAGCCCTTCAAGGTCTTCACGCCGTTCTACCGCGCCTGCCTCGACCGACCCGAGCCGCGTCACCCCCTCGACGAGCCCGACGCCCTGACCTCGCCCGCCGACGTCGCGAGCGATCGGCTCGACGACTGGGGCCTCCTCCCGACCCGACCCGACTGGGCCGCGGGTCTCCGAGACACCTGGACCCCTGGCGAGGCCGCAGCCCACGACACGCTCGAGGCGTTCGCGACCGGCGCGCTGGCCGACTACGGGGACCGCGACTTCCCGGCGCAGGAGGCGACGAGTCGACTGTCGCCGCGCCTCCGGTTCGGCGAGATCAGCCCGTTCCAGATCTGGCACCGGATGCGCGGGGCGCTGCCCGACGCATCGCGCGAGCGCGCCCAGTCGTTCCTCCGCGAGGTCGTCTGGCGCGAGTTCAACCACACGATCCTGTTCACCTCGCCCGATCTGGCGACGGTCAGCTACCGACCCGAGTTCGACCGCTTCCCGTGGGCCGACGTGCCCGAGAGCGAGATCGACTCCTGGCGTCAGGGCCGCACGGGCATCCCCCTGGTCGACGCCGGCATGCGCCAGCTCTGGACGACCGGCTGGATGCACAACCGGGTGCGCATGGTCACCGCGAGCTTCCTGATCAAGAACATGCTCGTCGACTGGCGCGTCGGCGAGGCCTGGTTCTGGGACACCCTCGTCGACGCGGACGAGGCCAACAACCCCGCCAACTGGCAGTGGACCGCCGGTTCGGGCGCGGATGCGGCACCGTACTTCCGGGTGTTCAACCCCGAGCTGCAGGCGACGAAGTTCGACAAGCACCGCGACTACATCCGGCAGTGGGTGCCCGAGAGCGACGACGAGGACTACCCCGAGCCGCTCGTCGATCTCAAGGCCTCGCGACGTGCCGCTCTGGACGCGTACGAGACGATGCGTCGCACGTCGTCCGAGGGTGAGCAGTCGTGACCGAGCCGACCCGCGCCTCCGGGATCGATGCGGTGTTCGCAGCCCGGCGGGCGGAGCGGAAGGCGCCGAGCGCGGTCTGGGCGACCTTCGACCGGCACGGGGTGACCCACCGGGGCGCCTCCGGGACGCTCGGCGGTGACGGCGCGGACGGTGCCGCGCCCGGGCCGGACACCGCGTACCGCATCGCCTCGTGCACGAAGAGCTTCACGGCGACGGTGCTGCTGGCGCTCCGCGACACCGGGGCCCTCGACCTCGATGCACCCGTGACCGACTGGGTGCCCGCCTTCGCCGACGTCGCCCTGCCGACCGCCGACTCGCCCGTGCCCACGCTGAGGATGCTCGCGACGATGTCGGCCGGGTTCCCGACCGACGACCCGTGGGGCGACCGACAGGAGTCGCTGACCGACGAGGGCCTCGACGCGCTGCTGCGTCGCGGGCTGAGCTTCGACAGCGTCCCCGGCACCGCGTTCGCCTACTCGAACCTCGGATACGCCCTGCTGGGCCGTGTCGTCGCCGAGGCCTCGGGTCGCCCGTACCGCGAGGTCGTCGAGCAGGACGTCCTGGCGCCGCTCGGTCTCGACTCCACCGGCTTCACGACCGACGTGCCCGCCGCCGGCGGTCTGGCGATCGGACACCGACGCGTCGGCGACGGCTGGGAGCCCCTGCCGTTCTCGGGCCCCGGCGCCTTCTCGCCGATCGGCGGTCTGTTCAGCACCACCGACGATCTCGCTCGTTGGGCCCGCTGGCTCGGCTCGGCGTTCCACCCCGACGGCGAGGGCGACCTCGACGGCATCCTGTCGCGCGCCTCCCGACGCGAGATGCAGCAGCTGCAGCGCTTCGTCCCGGGGCTGGGCGCGCACCCGGGCGGCTACGGCCTCGGCCTCTTCGTCGAGCAGCACCCCGACCACGGCACGATCGTCTCGCACTCCGGCGGCTACCCCGGATTCTCTGCGCACATGCGCTGGCACCCCGCCACCGGCGTCGGCGCCGTCGGATTCGAGAACGCGACCTACGCCCAGGTGTCGGTGCCGATCACGCTCGCGCTCGACGGCCTGCTCGCCGAGACGGCCGCGCAGGGCACCGGGGTCGGCAGCCGCGTGCGGCCGTGGCCCGAGACCCTCGCCGCCCGCGACGCGGTCGAGGAGCTGGTGCTCGGCGGCGGCGAACCGGGCGACTGGCTCGCCGAGAACATCGAGCTCGACATCCCCCTCGAGCGACGCCGACGCACCTGGGGCGAGGCCGTCGAGTCGGTCGGCGGCCTCGCGCCGACCTCGGCGGAGCCCCTTCCCGACGACGAGTCGAAGGCGCCCTCGCACCTGATCTGGCGACGGGCCGGAGCACGGGGTCTGCTGCGCTTCGAGATCCGTCTCACACCCGAGGCCCCGCCCCGGGTGCAGACCCTCACCGTCCGGGCCGAGACGGCGCACTGAGGCCGGGCGGAGCCGCGCACCGAGGCCGGGGCCGAGCCGCGCACCGACGCCCGGGCGGGGCCGCGCTCCGACGCCGTCGGCGTCAGGCGGGCGGGCGGCCTCCGGCGACGGCGAAGGCCCGGGCCGCGGCGCGGGCGCCCCGACGGGCTGCGACGCCCGGCTTGCGAGTCGTCCGCCACGAGTCGATGAACCCGGCGGCGAACGCGTCGCCCACACCCACGGGGTCGACCACGCGGGTCGTCACCGAGGGCACGTCGACGACCGAGCGTCCGTGTCGGGCCAGCACCGCGCCTCCGTCGTCCTGCACGAGGCAGACCACGCCGAAGCGCTCGGCGAGGGCCGTGGCGATCCCGTGCTCGTCGTCGAGACCGGTCAGCAGGCGACCCTCGGCCGGGCTCGCGAAGAACAGGTCGGCTCCGTCGATCGCGTCGAGGAACGCCGCGACGCCGAATCGGCCGATGAAGCCGCTGCTGCCCGGGTCGACGGAGACCGCCGCGCCGGCCTCGCGCGCTCTGGTCATGAGGCGGCGGAGCGGTACTGGAGTGCGCGAGTGGACCACCGAGTAGCCGGTGACGTGCAGCACGGCCGCGGACTCGAGCAGTTCGTCGGGGACGTCGTCGGGATCGAGTGCGGCGCTCGCCCCCCGGTCGGTGAACATCGACGACACCTCGCCCTCGACGGTGATGACGACCGTGCCGGTCGGGTCGTGGGCGTCGTAGCTCAGCCGGGGCAGCACGCCGGCGTCCGCCAGCAGCTGCGCGTGCCGGTGCCGGTCGGAGACCCCGACCCTCCCGACGAAGTCGACCTCGCCGCCGAGCGAACCGAGCCACGCCGCCGTGTTCGCCGCGGCGCCACCCGCCCGGTGCCGGATCAGCGCCTCCGTGTCCGTGCCCGTCGCCGCCGGCGTCGCGGCGGTGACGATGACGTCGTCGAGCACGTCGCCGAAGACCACCACCCTCGTGCGTGGCTCACCAGCGGATCTCGCCAGATCGCCCGCGTCGAGGACATCGATCGGATCGGTCGGGTCGACGGCGGGGGCGGCCGGGTCGGACGGCGCCGCCGGGTCGGACGGGGTGAGGGGGTCGGAGTGGTCGGGGGACATGCGTCTTCCACGGGGCGCGATCGCGTTCGCGCGGGGGTCGGTCGGTCGGAGTCGGATGGGTCGGGTCGGGTCGGGTCGGGTCGGGTCTGATCGGTCGGGCCGGGTGGGTCGGTCCGGACGACGTACAACACCATCACGCCACGGGCCGGGACGTGAGGCCCAGGGGGGAGAATCACCCGTCTACCCCCGTCAGCTTCACCCGCTGGCACCATCCGCCGCCGGAACGACACACGCGCCCAGGGGATCGGGGTACGAGGCGGGGGTACAAGAGGCGCGTCACCGGGAGAAGAGGACGTCGCGCTCGCGGTGTCGGGGGCCGCCGATACCCTGATCCCGTGAACGTCACCCTCCACACCGCGCCCCTCGCCGACATGCCGCCCGTCACCCTCTACGAGCTGCTGAAGCTGCGCGTCGACGTCTTCGTCGTCGAACAGCGGTGCGCCTACCCCGAGCTCGACGGGCGCGACCTCGAGCCCGACGCCACGATGCTCTGGGCCGAGGTCGACGGCCGGGTGGCGGCCACCCTCCGCCTGCTGCACGACGGCGACGACCGTCGCATCGGGCGGGTCGCCACCGCTGCGACGGCGCGAGGTCGCGGGCTGGCCGCCCAGCTGATGGGCCTGGCGCTCGACCGGTGCGCGGGGCGACTCGTGCGGCTCGACGCCCAGGCGCACCTCGCCGACTGGTACGCGCGGTTCGGGTTCGTGCTCGACGGCGCCGAGTTCATCGAAGACGAGATCCCGCACGTGCCGATGGCACGCTCGGCCGACGCGACCGGCGGCGGCCGCTGACACCGCGCCTCCTCGGCCGCTCCGGGTCGTGCACGGGGCACCGCACGACGGCCATATGATCTGGGGATGCCCCGTCGCCCCACACCTCCGCGAGAGCGCCTGCTCGAGGCCGCGCGGTCGGAGTTCGCCGCCCGAGGTCTCGCCGGGGCCCGCATCGACACCATCGCCCGCGAGGCCGAGGCCAGCAAAGAACGGCTCTACGCGCACTTCGCCACCAAGCGCGAGCTGTTCGACGCGACACTCGGCGAGAGCATCGATCGCTGGCTCGCCGCCATCCCCTTCGACGCCCACGATCTGCCCCGCTGGGCCTCCCGCCTCTACGACCACCTCGCCACCCACCCCGACGACGCCCGCCTGCTGCTCTGGGGGCAGATCGAGGGGGTGTCGCTGCCCAGCCCCGGCGTCGTCGACCACGATCAGCTCGAAGACCGTCGACGGGCGGTCCGTGAGGCTCAGCAGGCCGGCGCGATCCCCTCCGAGTGGGATGCCGACGAGCTGCTGACGATGGTCTTCGGCCTCGTGCTCGCCTGGTTCGTCACCCCCGACGCGTCGAATCTGCACACCGGGCCGCACGAACGCCGCTGCGAGGTCGTGCGGCAGGCGGTCACCCGGCTCGTCGGCTGACGCGACGCGCGGCCCCTGCGAGCCGCTGCCGCTGCCGTGCCGAGGAGGAACCGGGCGGGCGCGTCGGGGTTCAGCCGGCTGTGTGCCGAGGAGGCGCGGCGACGGTCGAGCGGGCCGGAGTACCGTGACGGCGTGACCGACAGCGAAGCACCCCTGACCCCCCTCTCCCCTGATCTCGAACGACTGCTTGCGACGGTGCCCGACCCGGGAGGCGTCGAATCGGGCGACGTCGTGTACCGGGACGGAGCGACCGATCTCGAAGGGTTCCTCGCGACGCCGCCCCGCGCCTCCTCGGAGTCGGAGCTGCGCCCCGCAGTGCTCGTGCTGCACGACTGGTTCGGTGTCGTCGACCACGTCAAGGTGCGCGCGCAGATGCTCGCCCGACTCGGCTACGTCGCCCTCGCCGGAGACGTCTACGGCCAGGGCGTCCGCCCCGGCCCCGACGGCGCCGCCGCCGAGGCGGGCCGCTGGTACGGCGACGTGCCGGCCCTCCGCGCACGCCTCCTCGCCAGCCTCGAACGACTGCGCGCAGAACCCGGCGTGGACCCCGAGCGCATCGCCGTGATGGGCTACTGCTTCGGCGGATCGGCCGCGCTCGAACTCGCCCGGGCCGGGGCGCCCGTGGCCGGGGTCGCGGCGTTCCACGGCGGCCTGTCGACCGGTGCACCCGCGCTGCCCGGTGCGGTCAACGCGCCGATCCTCGTGATGACGGGCTCGGCCGACCCGGTCGTCCCCGACGAGGCCGTCGTCGCGTTCGAGGACGAGCTGCGGAACGCGGGCGCACCCGACTGGCAGATCGTGACCTACAGCGGCGCCATGCACGCGTTCGCCGTGCCCGAGGTCGACTCGCCCGAGCACGGGGCGCAGTACCAGGCCGTGGCCGATCGACGCTCGTGGGCGCAGATGCGCGCCTTCTTCGACGAGGTGCTCGCCTAGTCCACGAGGGCGTGGCCCTCGGGGCCTGACCCTCGGGGCCTGACCCTCGGGGGTCAGGGCCCGGGCCCAGCCCTCGGCCGTCAGGGCCGGGGCGCGGCCAGGGCTCGCAGCTGCACGGCGGTGGCGATGGCGGCGTGGGCGGCCTCGGCGCCCTTGTCCTCCTTCGAGCCGGGCAGACCGGCGCGATCGAGCCCCTGCTGCTCGTCGTCGAGGGTGAGCACCCCGAAGCCGACGGGCTTGCCCGTGTCGAGGCTGACCCGCAGGAGCCCGGAGGTCGCGGCGTCCGACACGTACTCGAAGTGCGGCGTGCCCCCGCGGATGATGACGCCGAGCGCCACGACCGCGTCGGCCCCGGACTCGAGGGCCGCCTTCGCGACGACCGGCAGCTCGAAGCTGCCCGGCACGCGCAGCACGGTGGCTGTGGCGCCCAGTCGCTCGGCCGCGGCGAGCGCCCCGGCCAGCAGGCCGTCGCTGATCGTCTGGTGCCAGGTGCCGGCGACGATCGTGACGCGCACGCCCGTCCCGTCGACCTCGAGTTCGGTGGGTGAGCCTTCGCCGCTCATGCGCGGTCTCCTTCGGTGAGAGTGTCGGTGGTGCCGGTGATGTCGGTGGTGTCGGTCGAGTCGGGAGCCGGGAGGTCGCGGTCGCCGAGCCACAGGATCAGCTCGGCGATGGTGATGACGGGGACGCCCTCGCGGCTTCCGAGCTCGAGCAGGCCGGGGAGGCGCATCATCTCGCCGTCGTCGGCCACGATCTCGCTGATGGCGGCCACCGGGCGCAGCCCCGCCGCCTTCATCAGATCGACCGACGCCTCGGTGTGGCCGTCGCGCTCGCGGACTCCCCCGTCGCGTGCCCGCAGCGGGATGACGTGACCGGGGCGGTGCAGGTCGTCGCGCACGCTCGACGCCGACGCGAGGACGCGCAGGGTCGTGGCCCGGTCGGAGGCGCTGATCCCGGTGGTCACGCCGGTCGCCGCGTCGACGCTGACCGTGTAGGCCGTGCCGCGGTCGTCCTCGTTGCGGGCGACCATCGGGGGCAGGTCGAGCCGGTCGGCCTCGGCGTTCGTCATCGGGGCGCAGACGAAGCCCGACGAGACGCGCACCGTCCAGGCCAGCCACTCCTGCGAGGCGAGCTCGGCCGAGAGGACGACGTCGCCCTCGTTCTCACGCGACTCGTCGTCGACCACGATGACGGGTCGGCCGCGCCGCAGGTGCTCGAGCGCGGTCTCGATCGACGCGAGGGGCGTGGTCGGGCCGACCCGCGCCTCCTCGGTCGTCGCGGTCGGCAGCCCGGTCACGGTCGGGCCTCGCCGGCGGTCGGGTCGGTAGCGGTGAGGTGGCCGGGCGCGGCGGATGCGGCGGGCGCGGCAGGCGTGACCGGCGCTGCGAGCGCGTCGAGTCGGAGCATGCGGCGGACGTGCCGGGCCAGCACGTCGGTCTCGACGTTGACGGCGTCGCCGACGGTCTTGGCGCCGAGCGTCGTCACGGCGAGCGTCTCGGGGATGAGGCTTACCTCGAACCACCCGCTCGGGGCCCCCGGCTCGCTGATGGCGCTGACCGTGAGGCTGACCCCGTCGAGCGTGACGGACCCCTTGTCGACCAGGAGCGGTGCGAGATCGTCGGCGAGGTCGAAGCGCACGCGACGCCAGGCCTCGCCGTCTTCGATCTCGACGACCCGCGCGGTGCCGTCGATGTGGCCCTGCACGATGTGCCCGCCGAGGCGGTCGCCGACCCGTGCCGCCCGCTCGAGGTTGACCGCGTCGCCGGGGCCGAACGACCCGATGGTGCTCATGACGAGGGTCTGCCGCATGACGTCGGCGGTGAACGTCTCGTCGTCGTGCTCGACGACGGTGAGGCACACCCCGCTGACCGAGATGCTGTCGCCGTGATCGGCGTCGGCGACCGCGAGAGGGCCGCGCACCGTCAACCTCACGCTGTCGCCCTGATCGTCGATGCGGACGACGCTGCCGAGCTCTTCGACCAGACCGGTGAACACGTCAGCGCACCGCCCCGCGCACGATCGCGGCGGACCCGGTGAGGGGCTGAGCCCCCACGGGGCCGTCGAGCGCCGTCGCGGCGCATCGCGCGGTGGTTGCGGTGGTGCGTGTCATGTCGTCCTCCGGTCGTGGTGAACTCCGGGGACGCGACGCAGGGTCGCAACGGCCCACCGCTCGCTGACGAGTGGTCGGGCCCGCGCTGCCTCTCATCCGGACTATGACCGTCGGTACCGGGATTCCACCGGTTCAACCTCGGCGCCTCGGTGACGAGGTGCCTCGGGTCGCGGACTGTGACCGCCGGTTCAGATTTGCACTGACCCCGGAGCGCGTTGCTCTGATTGCACGATAGCACCGGGGGCCCCGGCGATCCCGGCTGTTCGACGTGGGCGTAGCACCGGGCGACGGGCCGCCCTCGGTCAGTCGACGACGAGCCCCAGATGCGCGGCGAGGACGGGGGCGAGCATCGACAGCTGCTCGTCGTCGATCGTGGCGCCGCTGAGACCGGCGAGACCGTCGATACGCGAGAACGACGTCGTGCGCAGGTCGGTATGAGCCAAGGAGGCGCGGGTGACGTCGAGCGTGCCGACCCGGCAGTCGACGAACGCGACCCGCAGCGCCGTGACCCCGCCGAGGTCGAGTTCGCCGATGCTGCACCCCTCGATGACGACGTCGGTCAGGCGCGCGCCGCGCAGATTGAGGAAGTCGATCTTGCCGCCGACGATGCGGACCGACCGCAGGTCGGCGTCGAACAGCTCGGCCGACCCCCACCGCGGTCGCTCGACCCGCACGTCGTGCCAGGTGCTGCGCGACGCCGCGAGCTCGGGGGCGAAGGAGTCGCTGAGCACCGACTCGACGAAGCGCGCCCCGCGCAGCCGGGCGGCGCCGAGGCGGGGCGACTCGAAGACGCACTCGCTGAACGACGTGCCCTCGAGGTCTCGGTCGGTCAGGTCGGCGCCGACGTAGCGCTCGAGCTCGCGCGAGTCGTGCGGCCCGGGCAGATCGGTGCTGGGGTGGTCGGTGCCAGTGCCGGTGCCGGTGCCGGTGCCGGTGTCAGTGCCGTCCGAGCCGACGTCGACGAGGCCGCGCGGGTCGACCGGGTCGAGGCGCGGGGCGTCGGTGCCGTGCTCGACCGACGCGACGGAACGGGCGGCGGAGCGGCGAGGCGGTGTCATGCGACGAGGCTAGCGGCGGCCGCCGACATCACCCGCGCCTCCTCGGCTGGACGGCCCGGCGTCGGTCGGCTCGGCGTGAGACGGCTCGGCATGGGTCGTCTCAGCTCGGCGACTGGCGACGAAGAACCGCGTTCGCGACGATGAACCGGGATATATCGCGGTTCATCTTCGCGAACGCGGTTCATGGGCGTGCGGGACGCGACTCAGCACTAACTCAGCACTCGATGACGGCGTGCGGGACGCGACTCAGCACGAACTCAGCACTCGATGACGTTGACCGCGAGACCCGCCCGGCTCGTCTCCTTGTAGCTGTCTTTCATGTCGCGACCGGTCTGGCGCATCGTCTCGATCACGGTGTCGAGGCTGACGACGTGACTGCCGTCGCCGAGCAGCGCCATGCGGGTCGCCGCCACGGCCGTGCCGGCGGCGATCGCGTTGCGCTCGATGCACGGCACCTGCACGAACCCGCCGACGGGGTCGCAGGTGAGGCCGAGGTGATGCTCCATCGCGATCTCGGCGGCGTTCTCGATCTGGCGCGGGGTGCCGCCGAGCAGCGCCGTCAACGCACCGGCAGCCATCGACGACGCCGACCCGACCTCGCCCTGGCAGCCGGCCTCGGCGCCCGAGATCGAGGCGTTGCGCTTGTAGAGCGACCCGATCGCGGCCGCGGTCAGCAGGTAGGTGCGCGCCAGCTCGTGGTCGGTCGCCCCGTGGAACCGCATCGCGTAGTACGCCACCGCCGGGATGATGCCGGCCGCCCCGTTGGTCGGCGCCGTGACGACGCGCCCGCCGCCGGCGTTCTCTTCGTTCACGGCCATCGCGTAGGCCTGCAGCCATTGAGCGGGCAGATCGGAGGCCAGCAGCGAGGAGGCGCGGCCCTGGTCGATCGCGGAGCCGCCGAGGGCGTAGCTCGTCGCCCGCTCTTCGTGCTGACGGAGCATCGACGCGAACTGCCGGGCACGCCGCGGCACCTTCATCCAGCCCGGGAGCACCCCCGTCGCCTCGAGACCGGCGTCGACGCAGGCCCGCATCGCGGCCCACCGCGCGTCGAGACCGGCCGAGGCCGCCTCGGCACCGTGCAGCGCGACCTCGTTGCGCCAGGCCAGCTCGGCGATCGACGCCCCCTCGGCGTCGCAGAGCCGGAGGAGGTCGTCGGCGTCGACGAAGGCGAAGGGCGCCTCGGCCGTCGGCACCGCGTGCTCGTCGTCGCCGTCGCGGACGACGAAGCCGCCGCCGACCGAGAAGTAGACCTCGCGGGCGATGCTCGAGCCCTCGACGTCGAAGGCCTCGACGCTCAGGGCGTTGGGGTGACGGGGCATGCGCGTGAGCGGCGCCATGCGGAGGTCGTTGGGGGCGAACGCGATCTGGTGACGACCCAGCAGCCGCAGACCGCCGCCGTGCTCGACCGAGGCCTGCATGCCGGTGACCACGTCGGGGTCGCACGACTCGGGGTCCATGCCCGCGAGACCGGCCAGCACCGCCGACGGGGTGCCGTGCCCGAGACCGGTCGCGGCGAGCGAGCCGTAGAGCACGGCCTCGACCCGTGCGACGTCGGTCAGACGCCCGTCGGCCTCGACGGCCAGCAGGAACTGCCGGGCGGCCCGCATCGGCCCCACGGTGTGCGAGCTCGACGGGCCGATGCCGATCGAGAAGAGATCGAGCGCCGAGACGTGGTCGGTCACGTGCCACCTGCCTTCCGAATTCCCGGACGACGTTACCCGCTGCCGGCGACACCAGCCGAGGAGGCGCGGGTCGGCTGCGCCCCGCCGCCCACCTCGCGCGCACGCTCGGCCATCGCCCCCGACATCCCGTCGAGGAACCGGCGGACCGTCTCGAGCTCCCCCTCGTCGAACTCGGACATGACGCGGTCGCTCATGACGCCGAGCGGCCCGAAGAAGGCGCCCGCCACGGCACGCGCGCGGTCGGAGTAGCGGACGAGCACGCGGCGACGATCGGCGTCGTCGCGGCTGCGCTGCACATGACCGACGCGTTCGAGGCGGTCGATGACCCCGGTGGCGGCACCCGACGTGACTCCGAGCAGCTCGCCGAGCCGCCCCGCCGTGACGGGGTCGCCGCCGCGCTCGGCCTGCATGACGTGCAGCAGCGCCTCGAGGTCGATGTGCCCGAGACCGTGCTGGGTCGCGAAGGCCTGCGCCACCTTCTGCGACTCGGTCGTGAGGCGCTGCATGTGGGTGACGATGTCGTCGGCCAGCGGCGAGCGGTCGGGCCGCCCCTGCCGGTCGGCCGGGCGGGGCCCGTCGGGCGGCACGGGCTGCGCGGCGTCGTCGCGCGCTGCCCGCCCGGCGGGCACGGGGGACGTCGTGGGGTGGGTCGGGTCGGGCATCGGACCTCCTGCGTCTCGATTGTGGCGCACGCCCCTGTGATCTGCAATAGTCTTAGCCGCTAAGACATTCAGTGACCGAAGGATTCTCCGTGCGCACACTCGCCCGATTCGTCAGCGGCCGTCGGACCGCCTGGGCCGTCCTGGTCGCCACCGCGGTGGCCGTGGCCCTCCTCTTCGCCTTCCTGCCGTCGAGCGAGGGCGACGCCGCGCCTCCTTCGGGCGTGCCCGCCTCCAGCCAGTCCGCCGAGGTGACCGCCCTGCTCGACCGGTTCCCGAGCTCGGACACGACCGTCGGCATCCTCGTCTTCAGCGACGGGGGCGACACCCTCGACGACCGGGCGCTCGCCGCGATCTCGGCCCGCGCCTCCGCCCTCGCCGAGCTGTCGACCGCCCCGCAGGCCGTCCGGCCCCAGATCAGCGACGACGGGACGGCCGCGCTGATCGCCGTGCCGCTCGACGCCGACGAAGCCGACGTCGACGTCGCGGGCACGGCGACGGCGCTCCGCGACGCGGCCGGCGCCGAACTCCCCGCCGGCCTCGAGGCGTCGCTGACCGGTCCGATCGGGTTCCAGGACGACATCGCGAACGCGTTCGCCGGCGCCGACTTCCGGCTGCTGCTCGTCACCGTGATCGTGGTCGCCCTGCTGCTGATCGTCACCTACCGCAGCCCCGTGCTCTGGATCGTCCCCCTCGCCGTCGTCGGCGCCGCCGACGCGCTCGCCGGTCGTGTCGCCGCCGCCCTGGCCGAGCCCCTGGGCATCACCATCGACGCGTCGATCTCGGGGATCCTCTCGGTGCTCGTCTTCGGCGCCGGCACGAACTACGCCCTGCTGCTCGTCGCCCGCTACCGCGAGGAGCTGCTGCGCGAACCCGACCGGCACCGCGCCATGCGCACCGCCGTCACGAGCGCCGGGCCCGCGATCGCCGCGAGCGGCGGCACGGTCGCCCTGAGCCTGCTGACCCTTCTGCTCGCGTCGCTGTCGGGCAACCGCGCCCTCGGCTTCGCCTGCGCGGTCGGCGTCGTCATCGCCATCGTCTTCGCCCTCGTGGCGCTGCCGGCGGCACTGGTGGTCTGCGGTCGCGGGCTCTTCTGGCCCTTCGTGCCCCGCGCCTCCTCGGAGGCCGTCGACCACCCGCAGACGACTGCAGGAGGCGCGACCCACCACGCGGCCCCGCGCCGCGGCTTCTGGGATCGACTCGGTCGCGGCGTCTCACGTCGTCCGGCCGTCGTGGCCGTGTCGGCCGTGGCGGGCATCGGCGTGCTCTGCCTCGGGCTCGGCGGCTACGCCGTCGGACTGTCGCAGACCGACCAGCTGCTCGGCGACCCCGAGTCCGTGTCGGCGCAGGTGATCGTCGACGAATCGTTCTCGGCCGGGCTGACCAGCCAGACGGTCGTGCTCGTGCCGACGGACTCGGCCGACGCCGCCACGGCGCTGGCCGCCGACACCGCGGGCGTCGAGTCCGCGACCACCGGAGAATCGTCGGACGGGCTGACCCGCATCGATCTGCAGCTGACGGCCGAGCCCGAGAGCGACGAGGCCTTCGCGACGATCGACCGGCTGCGGACGGCGTACGCCGACGCCGCGGGCGCGGGCGACGGTGCTGGCGCGGGCGACGGGGCCGTGTCAGAAGCACTGGTCGGCGGCAGCGACGCGACCGCCTTCGACACGAAGGTCGCCGCGCAGGCCGACATCGACCTGATCGCGCCGATCATCCTCGCGATCGTGTTCGTCATCCTCGCGCTGCTGCTGCGCTCGCTCGTCGCGCCCGTGCTGCTGATCGCGTCGGTGCTGGCGACGTTCTTCGCGAGCCTCGGGGCGTCGACGTGGCTGTTCCAGAACGTGCTGGGGTTCCCGGCGCTCGACACCGCCGTGACGTTGTACGCATTCCTGTTCCTGGTGGCGCTCGGGGTCGACTACAACATCTTCCTGACGACCCGGGCCCGCGAGGAGGCGCTGGTGCACGGCACCCGCGAGGGCATGGTGCGCGCCCTCGCCTCGACGGGGGCCGTGATCACCAGCGCGGGCATCCTGCTCGCGGCCGTATTCGCCGTGCTCGGGGTGCTGCCCGTGGTGGCGCTGACGCAGGTGGGCGTGATCGTCTGCATCGGCGTGCTGCTCGACACGCTCGTGGTGCGGACCGTGCTCGTGCCGGCCCTGGTCTTCCTGCTGGGCGATCGGTTCTGGTGGCCCGGACTGCGCCGGGTCGGCGACCCGGGTATCGGCGGGTCGGTGTCATCGGGGGCGGGTCAGCGCTGAGCCGCCGCGGATGACGGGAACCCGCCGAACCCGGGGGGCCGCACGCACGCGCGAGCACCGGCACGCACGCGAGCGGGCACGCACACGCTCACGCACACGCTCACGCACGTGCACGCACGCACGCACACACGCAAGTGCGCGCACGCACGCACGTCAGCGGCAGGCGCCCCAGAGCCCGGTGCGGTCGCGTTCGGCACGGGCCTCGGCCGCCACGAACCGGTCTCGGTAGCGGTACGGATCGTCGTAGGTGTCTTCGCGTCCGAAGCCGTCGGCGATGAGGTGCTCGTTGAGCATCGTGCCGTCGGGCGACCAGACGTAGCGCAGCAGCCGGTCGTACCGGTCGGCGTCGCCCTGCGAGGCGTCCGACTCGAGCCAGACCGTGGCCCCCTCGGGCAGCCGCTCGGTCGTCTCGGCGCTCGCCTCGGGCCCGAAGCAGTCGACGGGCGCGTCGGGCTTGACGGTCTCCGGGGTGTCGACGCCGATCAGCCGGATCCGCTCACGCTCGCCCCGCACCCGGACGACCACGGTGTCGCCGTCGACCACGCGCTCGACGACGGCCTCGGCCGCACCGGACGGGACGCTGGTCGGGACGGCCTCTCGACCCGCGCCTCCTGGACCATCGGCGGATCCACCCGCCGGATCGACGCCCGCCCCGTCGCCGAGGAGGCGCGGGAACGCCACGAGGACGACCCCGGCCAGCAGCACCACGAGGAGTCCGAGAGCCCTCCGACGCGTCAGCGGGCGGCGACGCCCGAGCGGCCGCCGCGACCGGGCGGGCCGCCGTCGGGCGCTCATTCGGCCAACCGGGTTCCGCGCAGCTCGGGCAGCTGCGTCGCGGCCAGTGCGCCGACCACGAACACCGCACCGAACAGCACGAAGAGCGTGGGCGGACCCCCGAGGGCGAGCACGGGCGGCACCGAGAGCGGCGCGACGATCGACGCGATGCGCCCCACCCCAGCGGCCCACCCGGCGCCCGTGCCGCGCAGGGCCGTCGGGTAGAGCTCGGGGGTCACGGCGTAGAGCGCTCCCCACGCGCCGAGGTTGAAGAACGACAGGAGCATGCCCGAGATCAGGATCTGCGCGACGCTGCCGCTGACCGCTCCGAAGCCGAAGAACCCGGCGGCCACCGCAGACCCCAGGAGGAACGACGCGAGGGTGCCTCGACGCCCCCACCTCTCGATCAGCCAGGCCGAGACCGCGTAGCCCGGCAGCTGCGCGAGCGTGATGATCAGCACGTACTCGAACGACCGCACGAGCGGGAACCCGGCGGCGACGAGCAGGGTCGGCAGCCAGACGAAGGCACCGTAGTACGAGAAGTTCGTCATGAACCAGACGACCCAGATCGCGACCGTGCGACGCGCCATGCCCGCCCCGAAGAGCTGTGCCAAGGAGGCGCGGGTCGGCCTGCTGACGGCCGCGGGCGCCTCGGTGGCCGGCTGAGCGGGTGCCGGCACCCCCGCGGCCTCCTCGAAGCCGCGGACGGTGCGCTCGGCCTCGTCGTGCCGGCCCCTTGACTCGAGGAAACGCACCGATTCGGGCATGCGGAGCCGCACGAAGACCGCGTAGAGGGCGGGCGCGGCCCCGATCAGCAGCGCCCAGCGCCAGCCGTCGTCGCTGGTCGGGATGACCAGGTACCCCACGAGGGCGGCGCCGATCGAGCCGACCGCCCAGAACGCCTCGAGCAGCACGACGACCCTGCCGCGGATGCGTCGCGGCGAGAACTCGCTGACGAGCGTCGAGGCGACGGGCAGCTCGGAGCCCAGACCGAGCCCGACGACGAAGCGCAGCACGAGCAGCACGCCGACCGACCACGACAGCGCCGACAGGCCGGTGGCCAGCCCGTAGAGCAGCAGGGTCAGGGCGAAGACCGTCTTGCGGCCGAGGCGGTCGGCGAGGGAGCCGCCGACGGCCGCCCCGATCGCCATGCCGGCGAACCCGGCCGAGGCGACCCAGGCGAGCTGCCCGGCCTGGTCGCTCCACACCACGGCCAGCTGCGCGATGACGAACGAGAGCAGCCCGACGTCGAGCGCGTCGAGGGCCCAGCCGATGCCGGAGCCCGCCAGCAGGCGTCGGTGCTTCGAGGTGAAGGGGAGGTCGTCGAGACGCTCGCTGCGGGTGAGGGCCGCACCGGGCGGACGCGCGGTCGCGGGGGCGGTGAGGTCGTCGCTCATGTCGGTCTCTCGGGGATCGGGCGGGGTGCTCGAGCGGGGTGCTCGGGCGGGGTGGTCGGGCGGGGACCACGGTAGCGGCAGCCGCCGACACGGCGAGGTCACGAAGCTGCCAACCCGCCTGCCGGTGCGACCCGCGGCCGCCCGCACGCCTAGGCTCCAGCGACCGGGCCATCGAGGTCCAGGTACGGAGGCGACACCATGGCAGAGAAATCAGCGAAGAAGGACAGCGCGAAGACGGCGGTCCGCTCCCTCAAGGAGAAGCGCGCCGACAAGAAGGGCAAGCGCGACGTCGCCAGCCACGCGGAGGACGCGGTCTCGAAGGTGAAGAAGCGCTCGTAGCACCCCAGGACGACGCCTGACGACGAGCGGCACCGTGCGCCTCACCCTCGTGGGTGCGGTCGACGGTGCCGCGTCGTCGTCCATCGGCCGGGGGGCGCGCGCTCCGGCAGGAATTGAACTAACGTCGGTTTCGCGGCGCGTGTCAGGACGCGTCGCAGACTGGGGCGGCCGGGGGTCGCTCCCGACGGGAGCAGCCTTGAGCCGCGAGAAGTCCGCACCAGCCGAACCGCGCCTCCTCGGCTCGGGATCACCCCTCCGCGGCACGGGACGCCGCATGGCCGCCGCAGGCGTCGCCGTCCTCGTCGCGGTCGCGACGGCGCTCGGCGGGGTGACCACCGCCTCCGCGGCGCACGGTGGCGACTGGGGGGACTTCACGGTCGAGCGCCTGGCGTCCGGCACCGGCTCGGTCGGCACCATGACACTCGACGGCGGGTTCCCCGCGACGTCGTTCACCACGAACGCCTCGTCCGCGACCGTCCCGAGCGGTGCGAGCGGCTGGCAGGGTCCGAACACCCCGCCCGGCCTCGAGTACGGCACCAGTCGCGGCACCACGTACCTGAACCTCCGACCCATGCGCGACTCCCCCACCCCGCAGGCCGCCTCGGTCACCACGTACACCTTCGCCTCGGCCACCCCCACGGCCGGCTGGTCGTTCGTGCTGGGCGACGTCGACGCCGACCAGGCGACGATCACCGCGCTGGACGCCGAGGGAGCGCCCGTCGGTTCCGACGCCCTGGGGTTCCAGGGCGTCTACAACTCGTGCGGACTCGCCGGCAGCCCCTCGTGCGCCGGCGGCGGCACCGGCGACGTGCCGAGCTGGGATCCGGCCACCGCGACCCTGACCGGCAACGCCGCAGCCGCGGACACCGAGGGCGCCACCGGCTGGTTCAGCCCGACCGTCGCGCTGTCGAGTCTGACCATCACGTACCAGCAGCGCTCGGGGCGACCGATCTACCAGACCTGGTTCGCGACGAAGACGTTCGCCGCATCCGGTGTCGCGCAGAGCACGGTCGACGGCACGACGACGCCGTACGAAGGAGGCGCGGTGACGGTCGCCGACGCCACCGGACGCGTCGTCGCGACGACGACGACCGACGCCGACGGGCGCTACGCCTTCCCCGCCCTGACCGCGGCACCCGGCTACACCGTCACGATCACCCCGCCCGACGGATCGACGGGTGCGACGACGCAGGACTTCTCGCTGGTCGCGGGCGACCGTGCCGACCTCGACTTCGCCTTCTCGGCCACGACCGCACCCGTCGACCCGGAACCGGACACGGTCGACATCGTCGGCACCATCACCGACGACACCGGCGACCCCGTCACCGACACCCCGATCACCATCATCGACACCGACACCCAGGACGTCGCGATCGAGACCACCACCGACGACACCGGCGCCTTCGAAGCACCCGACCTCACCCCCGAGACCGACTACACGATCATCGTC